>DATEEW010000118.1:0-10284 GCA_035280965.1 Burkholderiales bacterium | reverse complement strand
TTTTCACCGGCGCGAGGAGAAGTAAAGACGATGTCGCGCAGTATGCCAGTTTAGTGAATGTCTGATTAAGCCCGAGGATGATCGCGAGTGCGCGCAGTTGTACGAGCGAGGGCAAACTCATCAAGTGCTTAGGGAATGTCTGATTAATGGGCTCGCCCCTTAAAAATCCCCGCAAATTCAGGGAAGCTCTGATTCAAAAAACGATTTAATCAGAGCTTCCTTAGCGGTTTAGATCTCGCGATACCGGACGTGAATAGGTTAAGCGGAGCCTCTTTAAGGCTGGAATTCGAATTGCGGCAGCACTTCCTGTTCCGCGAAGGCGCCCGCTTGCCATTCCCGCATCGCGGGCAGCGACAGCATGGCCGCACAGTAGTCCTCTGCGGTTTGGTCGAGTTCCACCGAGTAGCCGGCAAATCGCCAGACGACCGGCGCATACATCGCATCAGCAATGCCGAAACGCCCGAAGAGAAATGGACCATTACGCCCATGACGTTGTCGGCAAGTGCGCCATATCGTTTGTATCCGGTCGATATCGGCCTGTACATCGGCAGGCCATTCGCGCGCTTCGAATTGCTTTCGCACATTCATGCTCAAGTGCTGGCGGAGCGCCGTAAAACCGGAATGCATTTCGGCGCAAATGGAACGGGCCACCGCGCGAGTCGCTGAGGCTACCGGCCAACCTTGCGTCTGCGGATAACGCTCCACCAGATATTCGAGAATCGCGTAGGAATCGTGAACGATAATTTTTCCGTCCACCAAAATCGGCAACTTACCGGCCGGCGAGTAAGCGAGGATGCGCTCCTTAGAGCCCGGCATATACAGGGGAATGCGCAGTTCTTCGAAATCGATACCGTGGTGCTTAAGGAAAATCCAGGGTCGAAGGGACCAGGAAGAGTAGGTTTTGTTTCCTATCGCCAGGAGTGGTGGCGTCATACTTCGCGTCCCTTTCGTCCTGCGTAATAACGGAAGAAACTGTAACGCGAACGGGGGAACTTCCCACTCAAATACACTGGTGCAATCGTTTCCAGTGCATGCGGCGCAAGGCCAAAAGGCAACGGCGCAGTTGAAGTACTGTCGACTCGCATCGAGTAGTACTGATCCGCAGTCATCAATTTTCCGGGCATGAGTTCGAGCAGACGTGCCTGTACATAAGACATTCTGTCGTCGAGCTCCAGAATAGGCCTGTGATGTCCGCTCATTCGACCGGCATATTCGACCAGTTCGTGAAGCGTATAGACGTTCGGGCCCACCAAATCGTAGGCACGGCCGTGGCTCTCTTCGCAATCGATGCTTTTCGCGATAGCGGTTGCGACATCGCAGACGTATACCGGTTGAAACTTGGCCTGCGGACAAGCCAGGACCATAACGGGCAATATCGCCTGCAGGCTCGCGAAAGTATTCAGAAAACGATCTTCCGATCCAAACACCACCGAAGGTCTGAAAATCGTCGTGTTTAAAGCGCCGCGCGCTTGCACCACCGCATCCTCGCCGTCCGCCTTTGAACGTAAATAGGCGCTGGGCGCATCCGGCGCGCATTTGAGCGCGCTGATATGTATAAGGCGGCGTACGCCTGTTTCGCGGCAGGCCGCAATGATTTTCTGCGGCAATTCCACGTGCGCTCTCGCGAATTCCGGGCCGTAAGGCTGTCCGCGGCGGCTGTGCAAGACGCCGACGAGATTGATAACAACATCGACCCCGGCGAAAAGCCGTCTCAGCGTTGCCGGCTGATGCACGTCTGCCTCGATGACGTCCGCTGTCGGTAGCGGCAGCAAATGCTTCGCGCGTTCGCGACGACGAGTGGGGATGAGCACACAATGGCCATCCTGGACCAAGCGCTCGCATAGATGGCGGCCAATAAAACCGCTTCCGCCGATGACACAAACGTTAGCCATCCCTAAGCCTCCACCGCTGGTGTCACTAGTCGCAAACCTGCGGTTTCAGTGAAGGCTAATGGGCGCGTAGCGGCCGTTATGCCGGCGCTAAACCCGCTGCCGACAATGACGCAAATATTAGACATGGGCACCGCCTTCCGGAACAGATACCGGAAACGCCGGGACGCACCTACCAATTGTTTTAATCATTCACGATGTAGACCGAGGAGCGGAGATTGCCTGGGCGGCGATCTCTCATAGCAACTATTGTACCGTTGTCTCACCGGTAATCGTCGCGGCATAGCCTTCGCCCATCTGCTTGCCCGGAATCGAGCCTAGACGTTCGTGCAGCGTGCGGGAATCGCCACCGTCTAGCGCAGCGTAATAGAGGGTGTTGGTCATCACCTTTTTCACATAGTCCCGCGTTTCGCTGAAAGGAATACTTTCCGCGTAGATTGCGCCTTCCAGCGGCCCGTCCGCTTTCCATTTCCGCGCTCGCCCTGGGCCGGCGTTGTAAGCGGCCGCCGCGAGTACTTGACTGCCTTGCAGTTCATCCAACACGTAGCGCAAATATCCGGTCCCGAGCGCGATGTTGGTATCGACTTCCGCCACACGATCGGAGCGATAGCCGTTCAATCCGATGCGACGCGCGACCCATTTTGCGGTGGAGGGCATCACTTGCATCAAACCTTGCGCTCCAACCGGGGATCGAGCCTTGGCGACGAACCGGCTTTCTTGGCGCACAAGGCCTAGTACCCAGTGTTCTTCGAGACCTTGTTCACGCGCGCCGGCGCTGAATTGCACTCCGTAAGGAGCCAAATAGCGCAGCGAATAATCGTGGAGTGCACTCGTCCGATCGGCTGTACTGATCACGCGATCCCATAATTGTGTGCGTCGCGCCACTTCCGCCGCCGCAAGCAGTTGTTGATCGCTCATTTCACGTATCGCCCAACTCCATTCACGCACGCCTTCGAGCCACATATCGGCGCGGAACAGAGCGATGGCACGACGCAAGCCCGCATTAATCGCAATGGCGTTTAACTCTTCGGCCGTTGGAATATGGCCCACCGGCGGGATGATCAACGTTTGGCCTAATTGTTCTTGCGCGAGCACGCCATAAAAATGGGGCTGACCTGCAATGCGCTGATAGTGGGTCGCGGCCTGTTCGCTTTCCCCCTGCGCCGCGAGGGCACGACCTTGCCAATACACCCACGCCGCTTCATTGCGCACTAATTCGGGCATGGCATCGATCGATTGACGCACCATCGCCCAGTTGCCGGCGCGCAATGCGGCACGTGCCCGCCATTGCAACTGCTCGGTGTTCAGTTCCGATCCTTCGGCATCCCTGTACCAAGCTAGGGTTTGAGGCAAATGCTTGCGTGCAGCCTGCCACGCGAACTGCCCCCACACATAAGCGCGATCTTGAGCACTGAAGGCGTCATTGAACGTGTCCGTCCAATATCCGGCCGCGATCTCCGGATCGGTCGCGGCAAGTCGCTGCAAAGCATAGACGATCAATTCGCGATTGACTCGTTTACGCAAGTTCGATTTTTCGGCGCGTTCAAGAAAGCGCACGGGATGGCGTGCGATGCTGTCCAACTGTTTTTCATCGGGACGTTCGTCGCCGGGAAGATATTGGAGTGTCCGCCGCAATGCGGTGTTTTGCCCGACCTCGTTAAGACGACGGGCGCGAATCCAAATCCCGTCGGCGGTGATCGTCCCGGCGGCTATTTCCGCTTCGAGAATTGGGAGACATCCATCCGGAATTTCGCGTGGCGCATTCCAGGCCAAGATCGCCACTTCGACGCCGGTCGCGTTGCCCACCCGCCACTGACGTTGCGCGCGATAGCAATCGATATCCGCATCTTCAGTCTGCAGATCCCCAACTACGGCATCGAATAATTCCCATTGTTGGCGCTTACCCAGCAGCTTGAGCCAATCTTTGCGCAATTGCTCGGCGACATAGCTACGCTCGTTCGCAAGTAGAAATTCGCTTATTTCGCCCGCTCCCGCTTGCTCAAGGTTCATCTTGAGTTGCCAGTAGCGCGCATAGGACTCCAGCACATGCCCCTGTAAACGCGGAACCGTCATACTGAGGCGCACCGCAGACCCGGCACGGTAGGCATCGCGCGCGTGCAAGAACCACTCGTCCTGGACCGGGGTGGCCGAGACGACGGTGGTGCAAAGCAAGGCGGCAAGCAAAAAGAGGGGACGCATAGTTATATATTAACGAGCCGCGCGCTTTGCGCAGCGAAAAATAAACGCCTGGAACTAGCCCTAATCAAAACTATTGTCATGCTTCCCCCCGATCTAGCCGATTGGCGCAAACGTCTGCGCGCCGAAATGATCGCGCACCGAATAGCGCTCGGCGAAGACTCGCTCGCCGCACACCGCCTTGCCATAGACGCGAAGTTGCGGGCGCGGTTCCATCCGTTATTGAATGGACTAGTGGCTTTTTGCTGGCCCTACAAAAAAGAATACGATGCCCGACCGCTGATGGAAGAACTTCGAACGCAGGGCATACGGACGGTGTTGCCGGTGGTTGTTGCACAAGGAAAGCCTCTGATTTTCCGGGAATGGCATTCTGGAATCAGCTTGGCGGTCGGGACGTACGGCATTCCCTATCCTGCGGAAGGTCAGGCGCTGGAGCCGGATGTGCTCCTGCTTCCGATGAATGCCTTTGATCAGGCGGGCTTTCGTCTGGGATATGGCGGCGGCTTCTTCGACCGGACCCTCGCCGCGGCCTCAAAAAAACCGACCGTCATCGGCATTGCGCATGAAATCAATCGGGTGGAGACGATCTACCCCGAGGCGCACGACATTCCCATGGATTTCATCGTTACGGAAAACGCCATCTACCGACGATCCACGGAGAGTCTTGTACGTCTGGATTGAACGATCAGACCAAGAAAAGGCGGTACGCAGGGTTTTCCGATTCGTCGACGTAGGGATAGCCGAGCGCATCGAGGAATTTCTTGAAGGCCCGTTTTTCCTTCGCGGGCACCTGCATCCCCACCAGCACTCTCCCGTAGTCGGCGCCGTGGTTACGGTAGTGGAACAGGCTGATGTTCCAGTTCGAACCCATGTTCGAGAGAAAACGTATCAATGCCCCAGGACGCTCCGGGAATTCGAAGCGGTATAGCAATTCATCTGCACCGTTACTCGCCGATGCAGGGGCATGACCGCCCACCAAATGGCGCACATGCAGCTTCGCCATTTCGTTATCCGACAGATCGATGGGTTTGAGGCCCGCGCGCTTGAGCGTGGCAACAAGCTTTTTCGTTTCCGCCTGTCCCTGCACTTGCACGCCAACAAACACATGCGCCGCGTCCTTATCCGCAAGGCGGTAGTTGAACTCGGTGATATTCCGATCGCCGAGCATGGCGCAGAATTCCTTGAAGCTTCCCGGTTGCTCCGGGATCGTGACGGCGAGCAAGGCTTCGCGGTGCTCGCCGACCTCCGCGCGTTCGGCAACGAAACGCAAACGATCGAAATTGATATTGGCGCCGCAGGCTATTGCCACCAGTTTCTGGTCTCGAACGCCGGTTTGCGCCACATAAGCCTTGACGCCGGCCACCGATAAGGCCCCGGCAGGTTCGAGGATCGTGCGCGTATCTTCGAAAACATCCTTCATCGCTGCGCACACATCGTCAGTGGTCACGACGATCATTTCGTCTACCAAGGCATTGGCGATTTTGAAAGTTTCGACACCAACCTGTTTGACTGCGATGCCATCGCAGAACAAGCCGACTTGTTCCAATTTGACGCGCTTACCCTGCTCGAAAGATTGGGTCATCGCATCGGAATCGATGGTTTGTACGCCGATGACTTTGATTTCCGGCGATAGTCGTTTCACGTATGCCGCGATGCCGGATATCAAACCGCCGCCACCGACCGCGACGAAAATCGCGTGAATAGGGCGCTGTGATTGGCGCAAAATTTCCATCGCGATCGTTCCTTGACCCGCGATCACATCCGGGTCGTCGTAAGGGTGAACGAAGGTCAGGTTGCGGTTGGCTTCCAATTCACGGGCATGCTCATAGGCATCCGAATACGAGTCTCCGTGCAATACCACTTGCGCGCCGCGTGCCGCGACCGCTTCCACTTTGATGCGCGGCGTGGTCACCGGCATCACGATGACCGCTTTGCAACCCAAGGTCTGTGCCGCCAATGCGACACCTTGCGCGTGATTGCCGGCGGAAGCGCAAATGACGCCGCGACGCAATGCCTCACGGGGCAAATTGGCCATTTTGTTGTAGGCCCCGCGCAACTTGAAGGAAAACACCGGTTGCATGTCTTCGCGCTTCAGCATGACGCGGTTGCGCAGACGGCCTGAAAGAATCGGCGCGTATTCGAGGGGCGTCTCAACCGCCACGTCGTACACGCGCGCCTTCAGAATGCGCTCTAGATAATCGATTTCCATTGGTTCAACCGCTACCGTAGCCACAAAGGGCGCTACTGTAAGCTCTTGCGTGGGATCGCGCCATGTCCGGCGCAACGAACACACAATAGGAGCGGGATTGGAGTCCTTCTTCGCGAACAGCGAATGGTTGAGTCAGGATGCGAGCTTATGGACGCTGGCGGTCGCCTCCTTTCTCGCTTCCACGCTGTTGCCGCTCGGATCCGAAGCAGTGTTGTTCGCCGTTTTGCGTTTACATCCCGATGCGTCGAATGCCGCGCTATTGGTCGCAACGATATTCAATACGCTAGGCGGCATGACAACCTACAGCATTGGCCGATTCTTGGCGCAGCGTAAGCCGCTCAAGCATGTCGAACTGACCCGGCGTTGGGGCACGCCTTTGCTCTTATTCGCATGGTTACCCATCGTCGGCGACGGGTTGGTGCTCGCCGCCGGATGGCTCCGGGCAAACTGGATTGCCGCCGCGCTATTTCAAGGGGCGGGCCGTTATGCGCGTTATTGGGTCGTGGTCGAAAGCGCGGCGCGCTGAGCGTTGTGTTCCATTCCGCGAACCGCCGTCCATGGGATCGCTTTCCCACTTGCCGTTTGAATGACCTTGCCTTCCAAATGCTTGCCTTTGAATCGGCCTTGAAACTCGCGTCGTTCGCCTTTGGCGCCGCTCATCACGAACCGTACTTCTTCTCCGTTGACCCGGCCCTCGAGGATATCGAAGCTTTCCTTCCCTGAACGGGCGCGGCCGCTGAGCATCTGATACTTCTGATCCAAGGAAAGCTCCAACTGCTCTTTGCCTGCGTTCACCTTCCAATTACCCGCCACCTTCGCGGGAACGATCCATAGATAGGCATGGCGTTCTGCAGCGTGCACCGTCTGATCCGGCTTCCAATCATCCATATTGAAAGCGTGCGAGACCACGCGCACACCGGGCCGCAGGGCCAATAACTTGGGACGCAGTTCCAGGTTGATCTTAGGCAGCAGATACATGGTGATCACATCCGCCTTGCTGAAGTCCGTTTCGAACAAATCGGCCTTGATGAATTTCACTTTGTCGGCGACCCCCGCCTTCCGCGCATTGGCATTGGAAAGCGTCACCAGTTCGGGGTTGTATTCGATGCCGGTAGCGCGCGCGCCGAAGTCCTTGGCGGCCGCGATGGCGATACGTCCGTCTCCCGAACCCAGGTCCATGACGTAGTCGTTCGAACCGATTTTCGCCATGCGGAGCATTTCGGTCACCAGTGCATCCGGGGTCGGAACCCACACCACGTCTTTACCAGGTTGCCCGATGGAAGGGTGATAGTCGTCGCTATCGCCGGACGAGGGCGCATTTTCTGCATGCAATCCCGAGGCATAGCTCAAGATAAGGACAAAAGCGATCGACAACGAGAAGGCAACTGGCTTCATCGAATTCCTCCATCCTAAAGCATATCCGGCAGCATCCTTCAGCAAACGTTGTACCGCCTCGAAGGAGGTCAGAAGGGGCGCCGAGGGGAATTAAGCGGCCTCGAGTTTTGCGTATGCCAAGGCCAACCACTTCATTCCTTGACGTCCGAAATTGATTTGCAGTTTGGCGTCATTGCCCGACCCTTCGGCGCTCACCACCACCCCTTGACCGAATTTGGCATGGACCACACTTTGACCGATGCGGAAAGGCAATTCACTGGCAGCGGAGCGCTTAGCCGCTTCCATGCGTTGCGTCGGCGCTGCAGCATTCCACGCGTTGCCATCGAGTTGCCGACCCAGTCGCGGCGTAAGCCATTTGAGCAGCTCTTTGGGAACTTCATCCAGAAAACGGCTGGCGATGTTGTAACGCGTCTGCCCATGCAATAGTCGATTTTGCGAAAAGGAAATATAAAGCCGCTGACGCGCGCGCGTAATGGCCACGTACATCAGGCGCCGTTCTTCTTCCAGACCGTCGGTTTCATTCACACTTTGCTCGTGCGGGAACAGTCCTTCTTCCAGGCCGGTAATGAAAACAACGTTGAACTCCAGCCCCTTGGCCGAATGGACGGTCATCATTTGCAGTGCGTCCGAACCTTCGATCGCCTGGTTTTCGCCGGCTTCCAACGATGCGTGCGCCAAAAAAGCGGCCAAGGGATCGATGATGGTGGCCTCGCCCGGCGCGGCCTCGCCTTCATCCGCCCATGCATTGGAAGACACGTCGTGCGGCACATCGATCGCTTCTTCCTGTAAAAAGTTGGTCGCGGCGTTGATCAGTTCATCCAAGTTCTCTACGCGATCGGCGCCGTCTTTTTCGCTCTTGTAATGCGCCAACAAGCCGCTGGCATGCAGGACATGCTCAACGACCTCGGGTAACGGCAAGCCTTTCGTCGTTTCTCGCATCGCCTCGACCAAGCGGATAAAACTACCCACTGATTGCAAGGACTTGCCGCTCAAATGCGTCGCCGCCTGCCACAGGCTGCATTGGTTGGCCTTCGCCGCGTCCTGTAACGCCTCGATGGAACGCGCGCCAATACCGCGCGTGGGGAAATTCACCACACGCAAGAAAGCACCATCGTCGTCGGTGTTGGCCAAAAGACGCAGATAGGCCAACGCGTGCTTGACTTCCATGCGCTCGAAAAAACGCAAGCCGCCGTAAACGCGATAAGGAATGCCCGCCGAAAACAACGCGTGCTCGATGATCCGCGACTGCGCGTTGGAGCGATAAAGGATCGCCATTTCCTTGCGCGCCATGCCTTCACGCACCAGGGCCTGCACTTCTTCCACAATCCAGTGCGCTTCATAACCGTCGGTCTGCGCTTCGTAGACGCGTATCGGTTCACCATGACCGGCCGCGGTCCACAGTTCCTTGCCCAGACGGTTGGTGTTGTTTTTGATCAGCGCATTGGCAGCGTCCAGAATATTGCCGTGCGAACGATAGTTTTGTTCCAGGCGGATCAGATTCTGCACTTTGTAGTCGCGCTCGAAGTCCGTCATGTTGCCGACGTTGGCGCCGCGAAAACGATAGATCGATTGATCGTCGTCGCCAACCGCGAACATGGCCGCATGCGGACCGCAAAGAATTTTCAGCCATTTGTATTGCAGACGGTTGGTATCCTGAAACTCGTCGACCAGAATATGGCGGAAGCGATTCCGATAGTGATCGCGCAGGATTTCGTTGCGGCTGAGCAACTCGTAGGACCGCAATAGCAACTCGGCGAAATCCACCACGCCCTCGCGCTGGCATGTCTCCTCGTACACCGAATAAAACTCGACGTAGCGACGCGAGATATCGTCGTAAGCCTCGACATCCTTCGCGCGATTTCCTTCTTCTTTGGCGCCATTGATGAAATTGGCGACTTGGCGCGGCGGGAACTTATCTTCGTCCGCATTCATCGACCGCAAGATGCGTTTGATCATCGACTGCTGATCGCCGGAATCGAGAATTTGAAACAAGGCGGGCAGTCCGGCGTCCCGGTGATGGGCGCGCAGCAACCGATTGCAAAGACCGTGGAAAGTGCCGATCCACATGCCGCGCGTATTGATCGGCAGCATTGCGGATAGCCGCGTCAACATTTCCTTCGCTGCTTTGTTGGTAAAGGTGACCGCCAGGATCCCGTTGGGGCTGACATTGTTGGTCTGGATCAGCCAGGCAATGCGGGTAGTCAAGACACGCGTCTTACCCGAACCGGCCCCCGCAAGGATCAGCGCATGTTGGGCGGGCAAGGTGACCGCTGCAAGTTGTTCGGGATTGAGGTTTTGGAGCAGATCGGACACTTGGAAGGCGGTTCTGAAAAAGGTGCCGGATTGTAGCGTTTAGGCTGAAATGCAGTGTCGACAGCCTTTACAGATATATGCCCATGACATGGACACTCAATAAAACATCCAATGAATTCAATTTATTAGTTTTCTGGCCCATTCCTCGCTTTAAGCAAGTCCGCACGCTTTTCATACAAGAACTGAGGGGAAACAATTGAAAGCCTTACGCGTAATCGCATTGACCGCGGCGCTCGCAGCCGCATCTACAGCAGCACACGCTCTGCCGACGATTTATAACGA
>DATEEW010000117.1:0-2814 GCA_035280965.1 Burkholderiales bacterium | reverse complement strand
GGTAATTCTCGACGGCGGTGCACTCGTCCTGCCCGTGTTCCATGAAGTGATCACGGTCAATATGAACACTTTGAGGCTCGAGGTGAAGAGAAGCGACACCGAGAGTCTCATCGCAAAAGATCGACTCAGAGTCGATGTCATCGCGGCTTTCTTCGTACGAGTAATCCCAAGCGTGGAAGGAATCGCAAACGCAGCGCAAACCTTGGGTCAACGAACGCTTGATCCCGATGCGCTGAAGCAACTCGTCGAAGCGAAGTTCGTCGACGCGTTGCGTTCGACCGCTGCGACCATGACCATGCAGCAACTGCAGGATCAGCGGCAAGAGTTCGTGCAAGGCGTTCAAAGCGCCGTTAGTGAAGACCTGTTAAAGAACGGGCTTGAACTAGAAAGCGTATCTCTGACCAGCTTGGATCAAACGCGTAAAGAGTTTTTCGATCCGCAAAACGCTTTCGATGCGGAGGGTCTGACTCGCCTTACCGCGGAAACTGAGAATCGTCGCCGCGAACGTAATGAAATCGAACAGAACACCGAGGTTGCCGTGCGGCAGAAGAATGTCGAGGCGACGCAGCAAAAGCTGGAGATCAGCAAGCAAGAGCGCTTTTTGACGCTGGAGCAAGAGCGAGAAGTTGCCAACCGCGAAGCGCAGCAAAAGGCCGAGATCGCGGCTTACCACGCAGAAAGAGAACGGGAGGCCGCCCAAATTCGTATTGCGGCCGAGCGCAAGGTGAAAGAAGCCGAAATCGAGCGCGACCAAGGAGTGAAGGCCCGGGGAATCGAGGCGGAACAGCAAATCAAAGTAGCGACGATCGAGCAAGAACGCGCCACCGAAATCGCTGCCCAGATTAAAGCCATCGCAATCGCGCAAAAATCGGAAGAGCAATCGCATGCTCAAGCCAAAGCAAACGAAGCGCGCGCCGAAGCGGTGAGAGCCGAACAAGCGGTCGAAACCGCCAAGGAAACGGCAGAGGCGGATCGTGACAGGCAAGTTGCAATCATTGACGCAGCCAAACATGCGGAGCAATCCGCTATTGCGGTGACGACGGCGGCGCGAGCCGAAAAAGACGCGGCGGAACATAGGTCGGCCGCAATGCGCGTCATCGCAGAAGCGGATCGCGTGCGATTCGAGGTCGAAGCCCTCGGCAAGCGCATTGTCAATGAAGCGATTAACGTGCTTTCCTCCGAGCAGATCGGCCTGCAAGTGAAGTTGGCGGTCATCAATGCGCTACCTTCGATCATCGAGAAATCGGTTGAACCGATGCGCCAGATCGATGGCATCAAGATTGTGCAAGTGGACGGGCTCAATCGTGGTGGTGCAGATGGCAATGGTGCGGCAAACGGTAACGGTTCCGATGGAATGGGAAAGGGCAATTTCGCTGAACAGGCGGTGTCCGCCGCACTTGCTTATCGCGCGCACGCACCGATCATCGATACGCTTATGAAGGAAGTTGGATTGTCTGGTTCGAGTCTCGCCGGCCTTGCGGGCGTGACAGCAGAGGAATTTGTGGGCGGGCTGGAAACTCCGTTTCAACCGCCCCGACTCGATAACTAATAAACGACGTAAAAAACAAAAAGCGCGGTCGCGGTACGGGCCGCGCTTTGGGTTATACCTATGCTGCTTTCAATTACAACAACGCATCGTCCGGCGACGGATTTAGGCTATCTGCTGCACAAGAACCCGGCCCGGCTGAATTCATTTAGCCAATCATACGGGAAGGCGCACGTCTTTTATCCCGAGGCATCGGCGGATCGCTGCACGGCTACGCTGATGATCGAGATCGACCCTATCGGTCTGGTTCGCAATCGGCGCGATAGCGGCGGTGATGCGCTGCTGGCGCAATATGTGAATGACCGGCCGTATGCGGCGTCCTCTCTCTTGAGCGTGGCTTTAGGCGATGTGTATCGTTCGGCGCTGAACGGCCATTCCGCAGATCGACCGGCGAAAACAAAAGGGTCCCGGGTTGATTTTGTTGTGAAATGAATTCGAGCCTGCCCCCTTTAACTATTCGACCAGAACCCCTCGTCTTGACGTTCACGCACAAGCTTCAGACTGTGCTTCGCCATTTTGCGCACTAGCGCCTCGGGCACGGGTTCGGTGTAGGGAATTTGCAGCATGCCCATGCCCTTGGTCGTCTTGTACTTGGACAGCTCCTTTTCAAACGCGGCCATCGTCTGCGCGGGCGGCACGAAATTGCAATGCGCTTTGTGGCCAGAGAAAGCAAAGAGGAATCGAGGTTCGACGAAGAAGGGGGTGCCCCACTTGATCGTCTCCTCGGCCTTAGGCGCGACGCTTTTGAGAATCGCGTACAGCTTCCGCAAATGCGGCTGGCTCTCGCGGGGCGCGGCCTTGATATATGCGGCGATGGTGGTTGGACGCTGGCTTGCCATCTTTTTCGACTCCGCTATTTACTTAAAGTGCATTGACTCGACTGGGACGATCCTAGGTTCCCGGCGGTGCGGTGAGCGGGCCTCGATTCAAGCAAACGAATCGAGGCCGCTTCCCCTCAATTCTTGTCGATTTGATACACGTGCGCCGCACCCTGGTTCGCCACCGCGCCGTCGGCGAGATTAGCGCCCACCGCGATCCTTTTGCCGTCGGCCGCCAACGAATGGGCGAACTCGTCGCCGGTCTGGCCGTTCGAAGCGGTCAGCTTGGAGATTTGCAACCAGCCATTGCGCTTGCGTTCGAAAACATAGACCGCGCCTTGATCCTTGTTCGCGCCGATATCCGCGCGACGCGCGCCCACCGCAATAAAGTCTCCGCTCATCGCCACGGAATGGCCGAACTCGTCGCCGGGTTTCGCATCGTTGGCCGTC
>DATEEW010000116.1:0-3028 GCA_035280965.1 Burkholderiales bacterium | reverse complement strand
ACGCCTTCGAACCAGAAAAACGGCTCTTCGAGATTGACAACCAAAGGCTGCAACCAACGACCCACAACAAGGACAAGCACTAGCGCCACGACCCCTACACAAGTCATGGCCAAGCTAAAATGGTGTTGTACTTTGCTTAATACGTGATGGGAGCTCATCAACAGCAGCACCAGGCCCGCCGCCAATGTGGAGAGCGCAAGCCCACCGGAATGCGCGGGTGGGATGCTTTGTACGTTGATACGCTCGCATTCGAGAACCTTTTTCGGATCGCAATCCGCGTCGGCGGTTTTCGAACTGCTGCTGACGTTCGCGTTATCGTTTACTTTCGTTTCGATCTTCTTTGGCGTCACTAACGGCACTTCCCGCGTCCTACCCAGTTCGTAAACCAGAGGATGCCGCCACTTCTGTAACTGTCCATTTAACGCGCCCTCATCAAGCTCCTTGGTCATTCCTTCAACGGCCAATAAAGTGGCCAAGTACGCGGAGGTTTGATACCCATTGCGAAAGGGCGGCGTAGCGCGCTGCAGGCTCCGCCGCAAACTGAAGCCGTAGTTGCTCGCCACCACCAGGTTGCGCGTCCATTCGCTCTGGTCGCCATGCAGCAGGCGCGCGTCCAGATCGGTAGTGAAAAAGATTGCGTAGGGAAAGACTGCCTGCAGCGCCTGCAGAATGAGCAGCTTATCGTACACGTCATTGCCCAGTACCCCGATGGCCTTGATTTTTGGCGCGCCTTCCAGTCTCGCGAAATCCAAAGGACCGGAGCCGAAATCCTCTGCCTGCTCATGATCGCGAATTTGTTGCGCAAGTCGCCGCACGTAATCGAATTGGCTACGCCCTTCCGCGCGCTCGCGCAATGCGGTAGGCGCATCGAGCGCGTCGATATCGATTTTCTGGCTTCCATTCGACGCCCGTCTTTTCGTATCGGATTTTTCGGGATTCGTTTCGGCGATGATTCCATCCAGTCCACGCAAATATCCGACTTCCCAGACCAGATCTCTCCGCGTCGGTTCGCCCGCCTTGTCCACGCATGCGGGCGCACGTTCGAGTTCTTTGCGAAACTGAAGCGCCAACTCTCGCCCATAGCTTGTATCGCGTTCCGCGACAATGACGACGCGATCGTTACACTCCCATAGATTGCCGTTCACGCCGCGCAACGCCAACTCTGCACTCATCAATTCCGCGAGTTTATCGTCACCACCAATCGTTCGAACGATGCGAATGGGACAATCGATCTGCGCCTTGCCTTTATCATTAGGGAAAATGCAAGCTCTGAGGTCCGGCGTTTCCACTGCGCTCGTTTTCAACGCGGACGGTACTTTCGTATCTACTTTGTCCGGCGGCTTATCAAAAAGCTTATCGAGTTCCTCAGATGGATTTGTAGCGAAGGGCGAGAAGAAATTGAAGCGGTAGTTGTCGAGCGCGGGCCATTCCGGATCCCTTTGCACCGGGCCGCGGGAATCGTTCCAATGGTCCGGATCGATATGGCGAACGAGCATCGTCAAGCCGTATGAAGTCCCGGGCCCGATAAAGGAAAGTTCCTTCTGCAGCAGGTCTTCCTCGCACATCGGCCCGTTCAACGCGTAGCCGTCTTTGCGGATATCGCCTTTTTCGGAGCCGCGATTTTTGCCGTTTTTTTCCTTGCCGCTTTTTACGCCGATTTTTTCGTTGCTGCCTTTGTCTTCCTGGCTGTTGCAAATAGTCTGGATCAGCCGTGCGATGCGTGGCGCAGGCCGCCATCCGAGGACATTCTCTTCCAGCCAAAGCACGAGAATGGGAGGTTGCTCATTAGACTTGCCGAAATTCTCGGGAACGAACCACTCGAATGGCACTTGCGCGGGAAGCCCGCGCTCCTGGGCTTTTTCGATATCCACATAGCCCAATGCCTCTGGATCGAAGGGCGTGTAGCCACGAGCGCTCAGACCCTGCACCACAGCGTAGCGGCTACGACGGCGGGCCTCGGCGTCTTCAGCGAAGGCGCTGGTTGAGGTCATCACGCCCAAAATTTGGACGGGCGTGTCGCCCCGTCGTTTGAAACGATCGATCTGTTTGCGCAATGCTGCAGGCTCACGCAAGCTCGCGTTCGCCTCGAGCTGCTCTTTCCCTTGCGTGCGCTTCGCAGCATTTACCGCGGCGAAGGGGTCTTGCCATAAACGCGCCGGAACATCCTGCGTATCGGCAATACTAGGTTGGGCGCGATCCGCGTCGCCGGGCCTCGCACTCTCCAAGGGAATGGTGCGCACGACGATCCCCGCCGCGAGTAGCGCCATGGCCACAAGTGGAAGGGGATTGCTGAATAGACTGGGGGAAGAATCGTTCGCCACGGCCACGCTCCGGCACGCTAGTAGACTGCACCTGCGGAGCGTCCGTTACAATACCTCTTAGGACATAAAGGGCTTCGACCTTATTCCGAGCCATCGCTCTCTATACCTATTGCAGCTTCGATCGTACGGACGTCATACCAAACATGCCCCAAGGAAAGCCGAAACGCTGATGACCGACGACATCGAAGGGCTACGCCGCATCCTTCAGCGATACCGCGTCATCGCCATGGTGGGGCTGTCCGCCGATTGGGTGCGGCCGAGCAACTTCGCGGCGAAATATCTGATCGACCACGGCTACACAGTCATTCCCGTAAACCCTCGCTACGAAGAAATTCTAGGGCAGCGCTGCTACAAGAGCCTGCGCGACATACCCGTGCCGGTAGACGTGGTGGACGTGTTCCGCAAGACTTCAGACGTCATGCCTATCGCCGACGAAGCGATCGCGATCGGCGCCAAAGTGTTATGGCAGCAAATCGGCGTGTTGAACTACGAAGCGACGGCAAAGGCCGAAGCGGCCGGCCTCGAATGCGTGATGGATCGTTGCATGAAAATCGAACACGGACGCCTGTTCGGCGGCCTCAATTGGATCGGCGTCAACACGAAGGTCATATCGGCGAAGCGTCCGCGCTCGCTCGCCTACTGAGAAAAACATGGCTGATCGCGAATACGGCTTCGGCACCTTATGCCTGCACGCGGGGCAGATTCCA
>DATEEW010000115.1:0-8544 GCA_035280965.1 Burkholderiales bacterium | reverse complement strand
TATCGATACCCCGGATACCTCTGTAGGACAAACACTCATAACAAACGCGGAAAACCGCGCAATCCCTCGGGTACGCACGGGCATATGAGTTGCCCGAGTCAGAAGCCGCCCTCGGCGTGTGTTCTATGCGAACCGAGCTGGCGCGATCACAATAAGGATTGACCATGGCCACCAAAAAAACTTCTGCCCCCGGCAAGAAAAACACTTCTACTCCGAAACAAACGCCCGCGGGCATGACGGGATCAGTACTCAGTTCCTTCTCCGGTCCGTCCACCGCACCGCCACCCGTAGCAACCGGCTCGGAAACAGGGCCTGGAGCTGCGGCGCTGGCGGCTAAGTTTGCCGGTACGCAGAAAATAGCCGACGCCATGCCCGCAAATGAAAACAAGGCGGGCGAACACGGCCATGCGAATGCGTTGGCACCACAGGTGGGGAGAACAGTAAAACCGCCTTCACCGGTGGTAAGTGGAAGCACGGTGAGCGAAGTCATCGCGTCCGACAAAGTCGGCGAGGGCGTGCCGCCTGAAGGGGTGAATCCCGGCAACGATCCGCTAGATCGCGTGCGGGTGGATGGCGGTGATCAGGCACTGACCACCAATCAGGGCGTAGGCGTTGCGGACAATCAAAACTCCCTTAAGGCGGGTCTGCGCGGTCCGACCTTGATGGAGGATTTTATCCTCCGCGAAAAAATTACCCACTTCGATCACGAACGCATTCCCGAGCGCGTGGTGCATGCGCGTGGGTCGGCAGCACACGGATACTTCGAGTGCTACAAGCCGCTCACAAAAATTACGCGTGCCGCGCCTTTCGCCGAAGCCGGCAAACGCACGCCGGTCTTCGTCCGCTTTTCCACGGTCGCGGGCGAACGCGGCTCCACCGATACCGCGCGCGATGTGCGCGGCTTCGCGGTCAAGTTCTACACCGATGAAGGCAACTGGGATCTGGTCGGCAATAACATCCCGGTGTTCTTTATCCAGGACGCGATGAAATTTCCAGATCTCGTCCATGCGGTGAAGCCGGAGCCGCATAACGCGATGCCGCAGGCGGCAAGTGCGCACGATACCTTCTGGGATTTCGTTTCGCTCATGCCAGAATCCACGCACATGCTGATGTGGGTCATGTCCGACCGCGCCATTCCGCGCAGCTTCCGAACCATGCAGGGTTTCGGTGTGCATACCTTCCGTCTCGTCAACGCCAAAGGCGAAGCGGTGTTCTGCAAGTTCCACTGGACGCCCGTACTCGGGACGCATTCGCTGGTGTGGGACGAAGCCGTGAAAATCTCCGGCGCCGATCCGGATTTTCATCGGCGCGATTTGTGGGAGTCCATCGAGGCGGGTGCATTCCCGGAATACGAACTGGGCTTGCAGATTTTTACGGAGGAAGAAGGCGAGCGGTTCAGCTTCGATATTCTTGATCCGACCAATATCGTTCCCGAAGAGCTCGTACCCATAACGCCGGTGGGAAAAATGGTGCTCAACCGCAATCCGGACAATTTCTTCGCCGAAACGGAGCAGGTGGCTTTCTGTACCGCACACATCGTCCCGGGCATCGATTTCACCAATGACCCGTTGCTGCAGGGACGCATTCATTCATATGTCGATACGCAACTTACGCGTCTGGGCGGACCCAACTTCCACGAAATCCCCATCAACGCTTCTGTGCGACCGGTATTCAATAATCAGCGTGATGGCATGCACCGTCAGGCTATTCATCGTGGCCGCGTGAGCTACGAACCCAATTCGCTCGGCGGCGGTTGTCCTTTCCAGGCGGGCAAGATGGGATTCGTGTCTTTTCCCGAGCCGGTTGCTGAAGACAAGCTGCGCGGCAAACCCGAAAAGTTTGCCGACCATTTCACGCAGGCGCGGCTCTTCCTCAACAGTCAGTCGCCTACCGAGCAGGCGCATATTCTCGGCGCCTTTCGTTTCGAACTTACACGCGTGCAAGTCCCGGCGATTCGTACACGCGTGGTGAGCATGCTCGCGAATGTCGATCAAGCTTTTGCGCAAAAGCTCGCCGACGAATTGGGTCTAGACATGCCGGCGCCGCAGCCGCGCGCGCTGGCCAAACCACCCAAGCCAGAAATCGACAAATCCTCCGCACTTTCTTTGCTGGCTCGACCGGGCGATGGTTCAATCCGCGGCCGCCGCGTCGCGTTGCTGGTCGCCAATGGCGTTGAGGGCGGTTCTTTACAAGCGGTTTATAAAAACTTGCTCGATGCTGGCGCAGTGCCGCGCTATATCGGTGTGCGGCTCGGTAAAGTCACCACGACTTCCGGCGAAGTGCTGCACGTCGAAGTGAGTCTTGAAGCCGCGCCTTCGGTATTGTTCGATGCACTTGTGCTGCCAGATGGCGAAGCGGGTGTCGAAACTTTGCTCGGTGTCGGCAATACACTTGAATACGCGAAAGACCAATACCGTCATTGCAAGCCGATTCTCGCACTCGGTGCCGGTTCCGAAATCCTGGATGCAGCCAACATCGATCCCATTCTTCCCAACGGCGATCCGGACCCCGGACTTGTGCTGTGGACCGGCGATGGCGATGGCGACCCGACTTCGCTGTTCATGGAGGCGATTGCGAAGCATCGTCATTTCCAACGGGAAACGGATCCTCCGTTGATCTAGCACAAAATGAGCGGAAATCTATTTTCCGCTCGGGGCTGAAGGGGGATGAGGGTTGAGACTTCCGACCGTCATCCTCATCGACTCGACGAGACGGTTGCATGGCCCCAGCCGTGCTACGCTCGAAGCCAGCCCACCGCTATCATTCCCTCATATGCAAACCCTCGGCGACTTCATCTTGCAAGAAATCGAGCCCATTCTTCAAGATTGGGAAGTTTTCGCACTGTCGCTCGTTCCGGATGCCGGCTTAGATAGCGCAACGCTACGGGATCACGCCAAAGAAATATTGTTGGCCGTCGCGAGTGATATGTCGCAGCCGCAATCGCTTCAACAGCAGACTAATAAGGGAAAAGGCACAGGGGCGGGCATGCCGGCCATCACTCAGGCGTCGCAATCGCATGCTGTGAGCCGCATGGTGCAGGAATTCAGTTTCGACCAGTTGATCGCGGAATTCCGTGCAATACGGGCCAGCGTCTTGCGCAAATGGGCAGCGTCGAACCCTGAGCCGGCCAAGGGGAGAATTGAAGAACTGACGCGATTCAACGAAGCAATCGACGAGGCGCTTGCCGCCTCGATGGGGTATTACAGCGAGAAGCTCGAAGAGGCGCGGACGATAATTCTGGGCGTTTTGGCGCATGATCTGCGTAATCCACTCAATGCCGTAGGGATCTCTGCTCAAGTCATTTTGCATTGCGAACCACTCGATCCGCGGGCCGCACAAGCAGCCGTTCGTTCCTTGAATAGCGTTTCTCGAATGAAGGTATTAGTCCAGGATCTTTTGGACTACACCTTGACTCGACTTGGGGACGGTCTTCCAATCATACGGCGTGAAGGCACGCTAGAGCCTGTGGTGAAGAGTGTTATCGACGAGGTTGAGGCGGCCCACCCAGGGAGAAAGATCAATTTTGTGGGTTCGTGCGACACGCAAGGTCAGTGGGATCAAACGCGAATGGCCCAAATGCTGTCGAATCTACTGATGAATGCGTTAATCCACGGCTACGAAGATACTGCGGTCATCGTTGAAATTTTCGAGGCGAACGAAGGGATCACCATTGAGATTCGTAACAAGGGCGAGCCCATACCTAAGGAGATTCGTTCAACGATGTTCGAACCGCTGACCAGCACGAGACGAGCCTTATCCGGTGCAGCGAGTACCTCTGGACTGGGACTCGGTTTGTATATTGCCGCCCAAATCGCTACCGCTCACCAAGGGCATGTGAAGCTCTCTTCTTCTGAAGAGGAAGGCACAATCTTTTCGGTGTCCCTCCCACGAGTCCCTCGATTATCGTCAACGAGCAAGTAAAAAGATCCGCTCAAGACTACTCGGCTCGATGGAATTTAACGGGTCCGGGTGGTTCCCGCACTAGAAAATCAATTAGAGGCGGCCCCTTTAAATCTTCCTTCAACATTGCATTAGGCGAATTACCCGCGGGCTGATCCTTTGCTTGGGTGTGTTACGCCCGAAAAATATATTCGGGGCCATATGGCGAAGGGGGCAATCTACGACGAGCGGCGGGCGCGTTGGGCGCTACGGTTCGACACTGAGGAGATTAAATATGGAATGGCTCATCACTATCATTATCGGCGGGATCATTGGCTGGCTGGCGAGCATGATCATGAAAACGAACGCTCAAATGGGACTGATCCTGAATATCGTAATTGGAGTGGTGGGATCTTTCCTGGGTTATTGGCTTGCTGGGCTGATCGGCATAGCGCCTGAGGGTGGCGTGCTGCGTTTCATCATTGCCGTCCTCGGTGCGGTGATTCTGATCTTGATCCTCAAGGCACTGGGTGTCTTCAAACGCACTGCCTGAGGGAACCTAAGCGATCGATGAAACGGCGCCTCAGGGCGCCGTTTCTTTTTCTGATACCGGGCACTCGCGTTGCAGCAAATACAAGGTCGGCAGTTGTCGACTCACCATCCTCGAGGAGTCATCATGAGCGAACAAAATCCTAAACAAGGTCAAGGCCAACAAAGCAATCAGGACCAGAACAAGCAACGCGGCCAGGACCAGCAACAACAAAGCGGAAAACAGGGTCAACAAGGCGGCCAACGCGATAAGCAAGGCCAACAAGATCAGGGTAACCAAAGCGGTCAATCAGGCCAGCAAGGTCGGAGCGGTCAACAGGGTCAACAAGGGCAGCAAGGCAAACAGAGCGGTCAGCAAAGCCAGCAAGACAGTCCAGACCAAGATCAGCAAGGCGGTCAGAGCGGACAAAGTGGCCAAAAAGGTGGTCAAAGCCGCAGCGACAAACCCTAAACTTTTTTTGAGCGTCTACAGGTGCACGGTCGGTTTACCGTCCGTGCACATCGACTGAGGCGCGCTCAACCACCGATCACATTTTCCGGTTTTTTCGTCGCGGCACTCGGTGCTTTAGCGGCTTCCTCGATTTCCGCAATCACAACGAGCGGCGCAGCGTAGTGCAGCATGTGCCCGGCGCGTTCCACGATCTTCAATTTGCTATGCGGCAACGCTTCATGCAGTTTGGCGGATTGCTGGGCGGTGTTAATTGCGCCGTCTTCATCGCCGGCGAGAATCGTGATGGGCAGCGAGAGTTCGCTATAGCGTTGACTCAAACTGGCCGCTTCCGTGTTCATGCGCATGGACTCTTCGCCGCTCGCACCCAACTGGCCCGGGCGCAACATCAAGTCCCGCGGCATCTGGTCGGCGAAACGCTGCGGTACCTGCTGCGGGGAGAACATACGCTTGATGAATTTTCCAAGCATCAGTCGCGCAGCAATGGCTGACGTGGTGTAACGCATCACGTCTCCGATCACCGGCCATCCCGGCATGTTTCTCAGCAACGTGTTGGGACGTGGAGAGGGATAGTAGTAGCCGCCGATCAGCACCAGACTGTGGACAAGATGCGGTGCGTGCAGCGCCAAGGCCATTGCGCACTGCGTGCCCGCAGAGTGGCCCACTACGACCACCTGCTGGATCGCCAAATGCTGTATGGCCGATGCAATCAGCCGGGCTTGTTCGGTCGCGTCCCACTTCATACCACGCGGCCGTTCGCTGTAGCCGAAGCCCGGCCGGTCCAAGGCAATGACACGATGATGCGCAGCCAGCGCACCCAATAAGCCGGACCCCAGGAAGTCGGCGGCCATCGCGCCATTGCCGTGTAGCAGCAAAATCGTAGGCGACCCCTCGCCTTTTTCCAGGTAATGCAAGCGAACCTGGTCTACGTCGATGAAACGCCCGCGGGGTGGATATTTTTCTTCGGCGCGGCGAGCCGCCCATGCGGCGTAGGCCGCGATGCCGCACAAGGCCGCCAAAGCGCCTGCGGCGGCGAGAAGCGCCCCCTTGTTTTTAAGGATGGGATGGCGAAGTGACTGGGACATTTGCATGGGCGCACCTCAATGGTTGCCCTATACGCAGCAAGCGCCGTGCACAGTCACACAGATTCCGGCACTGAGCTCATCGGCGCTTTGCCATGGTTGCGCGCGACGCAGCCGGGTCTTTAATGCTCACCCATACCGGCGCATGGTCGCTAGCGCTGGGCCGCCCGCGCACTGACTTATCCACGCCCGCGTCGACCAGCTTGCTTTTTAGCTGCTTGTTCAATAGCAGGTGGTCAATTCGTAAACCTGCATCGCGCTCCCAGCGCTTACGCATGTAATCCCAAAAGGTGTACATCGGCAGGTCGGGATAAAGCTTGTGGATTGCATCCGTCCAACCCTGCTTCAGCAATTTGCGATACGCGGCGCGACTCTCCGGCTGCAGCAGTGCGTCGTCCTTCCAAGAGCGCGGGTTGTAAATGTCAGGTACTTCATCCGTCGGAACGACGTTGAAATCGCCGGCGATGATTACCGGATGACCGCAATCATAGAGATCGGCGGCGTGTCGGATCAGTCGCTCGAACCAGGCGAGTTTGTAGTCGAACTTGGGACCGGGCTGCGGATTGCCGTTTGGCAGATAAATGCACAGCACATGAATGCCCAGCACCGCGGCCTCTAGAAAACGTCCTTGGGTATCCGCGGTGTCGCCCGGCAGGCTGCGCCGGATTTCGATCGGTGCGCTGCCGCGCGAAAGAATTGCGACACCGTTATAACTTTTCTGTCCGACCCACAAAGCGTGATACCCGCGCTCGGCCAGGGATATGCGGGGAAATTTATCCTGGGAAGTTTTCAATTCTTGCAGGCAGACGATGTCCGGCTCGGATTCCTCCAGCCATTCGATCAGATTTGCGATGCGGCCGTTGACGCCATTTACGTTGAAAGTCGCGATCTTCATTCGACCCACGCGGCAACCCGCATGCCGGATGCGGAGACAGTTATTGCGAGGCGGGTACCCATTCCAGCAGGCCATTCGACTCACAAAATCGAATTCGGGGAATGCCTATTGCATGGAAATGTTGGCTACCCGTAGGGGGAATTATGAAACTCATCGCTTTGATGTTGACCACCGCTCTATCCTTCGCAGGTTTCGCGTTTGCGGCAGACGCGCCGAAGTTAGACAGAGACACGGAAAAATTCTTCAAAGAAGCTGCGATCGGCGGCATTGCCGAGGTCGAAGCAGGAAAACTCGCCGCGCAAAAGGGAAGTAGCGCAGATGTAAAGCAATTTGGCGAAATGATGGTCAAGGACCATAGCGGCGCCAACGCGAAGCTGAAAGATCTGGCTGCGAAGAAAAATGTAACGTTACCGGCCGAATTGGACGACAAACACAAGAGAGCTGCGGAAAACCTCGCGAAGAAGCAGGGCGCTGACTTTGATAAGGCGTACGCGGATCAAATGGTGAAGGATCACAAGAAAACGATCGACCTTTTCGAGGGTGAAGCGAAACGAGGCAAGGATGCGGATGTAAAAGCCTTCGCCGAAGCCACGCTTCCGACTTTGCGGGAGCATCTGAAAGCGGCTCAGCAGTTGGAAGAAAAGACAAAATAGTTGCACAGGTCAAACCGCCGTCTTTGAGCCTAGAGGCAAGAGGCTTCCATGGATATCAAACTTAAGCCTGTCGAGGAACAAGTAATCGTCATTACCGGCGCGTCGAGCGGTATCGGCCTTGCGACAGTCGAGCGTGCCGCGCAGCAGGGGGCTAAACTCGTTTTGGTTTCGCGCAGCGAAGATACGTTGGAGGACATCGTTTCCTTCATCAACGCCAACGGTGGGGAAGCGATTTATTTGCCGGTGGATGTAGGTGACCGTGCTCAAATAGAATCGGTGGCCGACGCTGCGATCCAGCGTTTCGGTCGCGTTGATACATGGGTCAACAATGCGGGGGTAGCGATTTATGGTTTGCTGCAGGAAGTGAATGATGTCGATAGCCGCCGTCTTTTCGATACCAATTTCTGGGGTGTCGTATACGGATCGCTGGTCGCACTACCTCATTTAAAGGCCAGCCACGGTGCGCTCATCAATGTCGGAAGCGAAGTATCCGAAGCCGTGGTGCCGCTACAAGGCATGTACTCCGCGTCGAAGCACGCCGTCAAAGGCTTTACCGACGCCTTGCGCATCGAGGTCGAGGAAGTGGAAAAAGCGCCGGTGTCGATAACGCTTATTCAGCCAACTGCGGTCAACACGCCCTATCCGCAGCACGCCAAGAACTACATGGAGCGCGAACCAAAATTGCCTTCGCCGCAAATCGATCCGCACGATGTAGCCGACGCGATTCTGGAGGCTGCTACGGAAGGCGGCCGCTATAAAAAAGTGGGCACTATGGCCAAGATGAATACGATGGCCGCGAAACTGATGCCCGCGCTATCCGACAAGCTATCGGCAATGCAAGCGAGTCGCCAGCAGCAGGACGTTGCGCCGATAAATCCTGACGGTTCCCTTTACCAAGCCTCGGGCGGGGGGCAGATATATGGGCATGCGCCCGGGGTGCATTAAGGTACGGTTATTTTTTCGGGTACTTGCGGTCGAGTTGTTTGATTACCTTGTCGGCATTTTCGGTGTCGACCATTCGTAGGATGTAATCGAGTT
>DATEEW010000114.1:0-6085 GCA_035280965.1 Burkholderiales bacterium | reverse complement strand
GTACTGGTCTTGACCGAGCAATACGCGTTAGCCCGGGCGCATGAAGCCTTTACGGCCGACAATCGCTTAAGCGATCCACGTGCGCAGGCCTCGGTTGGTGGCATTGCGCAACGCCTGGTCGATGTGGTGAAGAAACTAAATTAAAGGGACGGGGCGGGGGCCGGGTAAAATCCGGTTATGAATCCTTCTACTCCAAGCGCCCGCAAGATCGTCGTCCTGATTTCCGGGCGCGGCAGCAATATGCAATCTTTGGTCGAAGCGGGTTTGCCCGTGGCGGCCGTTCTTAGCAATCGTGCCGACGCAGCGGGCCTGGCTTGGGCCCAAGCGCGTGGCATCACCACCGCGGTTATCGAACACCGTAGCTATGCGACGCGCGAGGCCTTCGATGAGGCTTTAGGGGCGGACATTGATCGCCATGCCCCAGCACTCGTGGTCCTTGCGGGATTCATGCGCATCTTTACCCCGCAATTCGTTGAGCGCTACAGCGGCCGTTTAATCAACATCCATCCCGCTTTGTTGCCCGCATTCACCGGATTACATACGCACGCGCGGGCGCTCGCCGCCGGCGTCAAGTTTCACGGCTGCACCGTACACTGGGTTACGCCGGTTTTGGACGAAGGTCCCATCGTTATTCAGGCGGCGGTGCCGGTGTTGCCCGATGACGATGAACACACGTTGGCGGCTCGGGTGTTACGGCAGGAGCATCGTATCTATCCACGCGCGGTGCGCTGGTTCCTCGAAGGGAAACTGAGCTTGGATCGGGGCGTCATCCGCGTCGCCGGCAACGAGACACAGTATGTCTACGCCGATGAATGATAAAAATGAGCAGGGCCTACGCGTAAGCGCGGGGTTGCTGGACATACTGGCCGACGCGGCGATGTTCGTTTTGCGTTTCGATCGGCCGGCGGACAAACAACTGTCCGACTATTTCCGCGCCAATCCCAAGCTGGGGCATACGGAACGCGGCTTTATTGCTGAAACAATTTATGCGGGCTTGCGTCACAAGCGCATGCTCGATGCGGTGTTGGAGGAAATGCGTGCGTTGCATCCGGTCGGCGTGCAATCCCCCCATGCTTTTGCGCGCCGCTTCGTGATTGCGACGCTACTCCGCACGCGAAACTTCAATGTGCGTGAATTAGAAAGCGTGGTGCGCCGCGAAGAGCGGGAAGAACTGTCCGCGTACAAATCCGTCTTGCGCGGCGAGTTGCCATTTGCCATAGCGACCGAACTGCCCGATTGGGTGCTCGATCGGCTCAAGCCGCAATACGAAGAAATGGAAATACGCGCAATCGCACAAGCCTTGCAACAGCCGGCGCCGCTCGATTTGCGCGTCAATTTGTTGAAAACCGATCGCAAAACGGCGCAGCGTGAGTTGGAGGCTCAAGGGATTCATACAACGCTCACGCCCTTTGCGCCCGAAGGCTTGCGGGTGGAAGGCAAGCCGGCGCTTCAACGTAACCCATTATTTCTGTCCGGCGGTATCGAAGTGCAGGATGAAGGGAGTCAACTGCTCGCGCATTTGCTCGCACCGAAGCGTGGTGAAATGGTCGGTGATTTTTGCGCCGGGGCTGGGGGCAAGACCTTGGCGTTGAGCGCACTCATGCGTTCTACGGGCCGGCTCTACGCTTTCGACGTGTCCGACAAGCGTCTCGCGAAACTCAAGCCCCGTCTGGCGCGCTCCGGGGCTTCCAATATCGATACGCGTCTCATCGCTTCCGAACGCGATCCGAAGCTCGGGCGTTTAGCCGGAAAACTCGACCGGGTACTGGTCGACGCGCCTTGCAGTGGACTGGGCACATTGAGGCGCAATCCCGATTTGAAATGGCGGCAACAGGAAGAAGCGCTGCTAGAGTTAAATACAAAGCAGGTTGCGATTTTGCGCGCGGCGGCGAAACTCGTGAAAGTCGGTGGCCGCCTTGTTTACGCGACGTGCAGCGTGTTACCGGAAGAGAATGAAACTGTCGTGCGAGAGTTTTTGCAGGCGCACCCAGCGTTTCGGGTTGTACCCGCCATAGACATCCTGCGTGCGCAGCAGATTGAGGTGCCGCATTGGGGCGCTGAGGACGGTTTATTGAGGCTTATGCCACATATTCATGGGACGGATGGTTTTTTTGCAGCAGTCCTGGAGCGTCAAGCCGTTGATTCCAAAGGTGCGCCATAGGAGCGTCGGAGAAAGCCGATAAGTTCCAAAAGAGTTTGGAAATATGGGCCAATTCTGCGCTTGCCCCCCCGGGCAATTACCGTAGAATTCGCGCCACATATTGTTTATTTTGAGGAAATTGCATGTCCTTGTCGGACCTTTTGTTTAACGGTATAGCCGATTTTCCCTGGTGGGGTGTCGTGGTGTTTGCATTGGCGCTGACCCACATCACCATTGCTGCGGTTACGATTTTCTTGCATCGTTGCCAAGCACACCGTGCGCTGGAATTGCATGCAATCCCTTCTCATTTCTTCCGCTTCTGGCTGTGGATGACGACCGGTATGGTGACCAAGGAATGGGCCGCCATCCATCGCAAGCACCACGCCAAATGCGAAACGCCCGAAGATCCGCATAGCCCGCAGCAACTCGGCATCAATCGCGTGCTGTGGGGGGGCGTGCTCCTCTACGTGAAAGAGTCCTTTAACAAGGACACCATGGAACGTTATGGCCATGGCACGCCGGATGACTGGATGGAACGCAATGTGTATTCGCGCCACCAGACCTTGGGCCTGACCATGATGGCACTGATTGACATCGCTTTCCTCGGCGCGATTCCCGGTATTCTGGTGTTCATTACCCAGATCGCCTGGATTCCCTTCTGGGCGGCGGGCGTCATCAATGGCATCGGTCACTTCTGGGGCTATCGCAACTGGGAAGCCGAAGACGCGAGCCGCAATATTCTCCCGTGGGGCATTCTGATCGGTGGCGAAGAATTGCATAACAACCACCACGCCTACGCGTCGTCGGCGAAGCTTTCGTCGAAATGGTACGAGTTCGATATCGGTTGGCTGTATATCCGCACGCTCGAAATTTTAGGTCTGGCACGCGTGAAAAAAGTGGCGCCGGTACCCAAGTTCGCTGCAGCCAAGCCGGCCATCGATTTGGAAACCTTGCAGGCCGTGCTGACCCATCGTTATGACGTGTGGGCGAAATACGCGAAATCGCTCAAAGCCACCTACGCGCAGGAAATGAGCAAACTGGCCCATGACCCGCGCCTGAAACGTTGGCTGGTGCGCGACGAGCGCAAATTGGGCGAACCCGAGCGCGCAACGATTGATGCAGCCCTCGCGCAGAGTGAGAAGCTGAAGACCGTGTACAACATGCGCGCCGAGTTGGCCGCGTTGTGGGAACGTTCCACAGCCTCACGCGAACAATTGCTGAAGCAATTGCAGGACTGGTGTCATCGTGCCGAGGCGAGTGGTATCGCGCCGTTGCGCGAGTTTTCCTTGCGTCTGCGCTGCTACGCTTAAGCGGTGCGCTCAGTGAAATAAAAAAGCCCCTGCGGGGGCTTTTTTATTTGGTTGGCGCAAAAAAACGAAAGGCCCTCCGAGGAGGGCCTATTCGATGCCGAAGGCTTATTTCAGCTTCGTTTCCTTGTACATCACGTGCTTGCGCGCCTTCGGATCGTATTTTTTGATTTCGATCTTTTCAGGCGTGGTGCGCTTGTTTTTGGTCGTGGTGTAGAAATGGCCGGTGCCGGCGGAGGATTCGAGTTTGATTTTCTCGCGCATTGCCGAGCTCCTTAGATTTCACCGCGTGCGCGCAGATCGGCGAGCACGGATTCGATGCCCTTCTTGTCGATCACGCGCAGACCGGCATTGGACACGCGCAGGCGCACCCAGCGGTTCTCGCTTTCGACGAAGAAACGACGGTATTGCAGATTGGGCAGAAAGCGACGCTTGGTCTTGTTGTTGGCGTGGGAAACGTTGTTCCCGACCATCGGCTTCTTGCCGGTGACTTGGCAAACTCGCGCCATGATGGTTGTCTCCGGAATTCGCGAAAAGCGCGGATTATAGGCTGAAAAGCGGTTTTTGCTCAAGCTCGGACGCCGGCGGAGGAATTAAAGCAAACCCCGTTCGGCAAAGGAAAAAGCCCGGCCACGGCCAACGATGAAATGGTCCAGGACGCGGACCTCGATCAGGGCAAGCGCTCGTTTCAGGCTGTCTGTCAGATGCCGGTCGGCCGTGCTGGCTTCGGCCACCCCCGAAGGGTGATTATGGGCAAGAATTATCCCGGCGGCGTTGTGTTTGAGCGCGCGTTTAACGACTTCGCGTGGATAGACGCTGGTCTGGGTCAAAGTGCCGCGGAACAGCTCCTCGCTTTGAATGACGCGGTTTTGGGCGTCGAGAAAGACGGCTACGAAAACCTCATGCTCCAGTTCGGCCAGGGTCAGGCGCAAATAGTCACGCACCGCCTGTGGTGAACTGAGCGCATCGCGTTCCTGCGCCGTTTCGGCCAAGGTACGACGGCCCAATTCCACTGCCGCTTTCAATTGAGCATATTTGGCCGGGCCGACCCCCGGAATTTCCCTTACATCGTCCACATGGGCCGCCAACAACGCGTGCAGGGAGCCGAAACGCGAAAGCAGCGCGCGTCCGACATCGATCGCACTTTGCCCACGCGTACCGACGCGCAAAAATATCGCCAGCAGTTCGGCATCGGACAATGCGGCGGCCCCGCGTAGCAATAGTTTTTCGCGAGGTCGTTCCCCTTCCGGCCAATCAGCAATTCCCATCTTTCCTCCACTCACGCGTCCGAGCATGCGTACAAGTACAATGCCGGAATATAAACGGGCGTGGCTTCGACGGGCGTCCGGCATCCAGTCTAGGTCCTTCGGCCGGGCGATTGTGGAGCATGCGATGCAAGGTAAAAAGATACTGCTGGGAATGACCGGAGGCGTCGCCGCATACAAGGCCGCCGATCTTTGCCGATTATTCGTCAAAGCGGGTGCCGATGTACAAGTGGTGATGACGCCCGGTGCCACGCAGTTCATCACACCCGTGACTTTGCAAGCCTTGTCCGGTAAGGCCGTCTATAGCGATATGTGGGACGCGCGTATCGCCAACAATATGGCGCATATCGAACTGTCTCGCGACCGCGATGTGATTCTGGTTGCTCCGGCGAGCGCCCATTTCATGGCGAAAGTCGCGCATGGATTGGCGGACGATTTGTTATCCACACTTTGTCTCGCGCGCGAATGTCCCTTGATTCTCGCGCCGGCGATGAATAGGCAGATGTGGGAAAACGCGGCAACCCAGCGCAATGCCTTTCAACTTCGCGCGGACGGTGTAACGCTATTAGGACCCGACAGCGGAGATCAAGCCTGTGGCGAAACGGGGATGGGCCGCATGTTGGAGCCGCAGGAGTTGTACGACGACGTTGTCGCCGCTTTAGGTGCCAAGGCTTTATCCGGCAAGTCCGTGTTGATCACCGCGGGCCCAACGTTCGAACCGATTGACAGCGTTCGTGGCATTACGAATCTGAGTTCCGGAAAAATGGGATTCGCCGTGGCGCAGGCAGCTGCGGAAGCGGGTGCGAGCGTGACGTTGATATCGGGGCCATCGCCCCTTGCTACACCGTCGGGCGTCAGTCGCGTTGACGTTGTAAGTGCGCGCGACATGTATGAAGCGGTAATGCAATGCGCACGTCAGGCCGACGTCTTCATTGGTGTCGCGGCCGTGGCCGACTATCACGTGGTCAACGCAGCCACCACCAAATGGAAAAAAACCCAAGGCGCGCCCCAACTCCAACTCGCCGAGAACCCCGATATTTTGGCGCAGGTGGCTGCTTTACCGAACGCACCGTTTTGCGTGGGCTTTGCTGCGGAAACGGAAAACCTTGTGGAAAACGCGCAAGCCAAGCGCAAAAAGAAAAACATTCCCCTGCTGGCCGCCAATCTCGCGCAGCAGGCGATCGGTCGCGACGATAACGAGTTGCGTCTCTTCCACGATCAAGGTGAAACGCTTATTCCGCGCGGGCCGAAATTGGCCGTTGCACGCGAATTGATCCGACATATAGTCCAACGTCTTCCGCGTTAGGGGATGTCTGATGAAGTGTCGACGATGGCCGCGAGTGCGGGCTGCGGAGGGCGGAGCAGGTTCCATC
>DATEEW010000113.1:0-6452 GCA_035280965.1 Burkholderiales bacterium | reverse complement strand
CTGCACGAAGCCGCAATCTCGAAAGATGCGCGCCGCTTACTTGGTTTCAGCCGAGCAGACGGTTTATATCGTTATAAAAAGCAAAGACCATCAGCGCCAACAGCACTGCGAGGCCGGCCCGTTGACCGAATTCCATAATGCGTTCGGACACGGGACTGCCCTTCAAAAATTCGATCGTATAGTACATCAGGTGCCCGCCATCCAGTAGCGGGATCGGCATCAGATTTAGCACGCCCAAACTGATGCTGATCAGCGCGATGAACGCGATATAACTGCTCCAGCCTAACTGGGCTGATTGCCCCGCATAGTCGGCGATGGTCACCGGCCCGGAAAGGTTGCGCCAAGACAACTCACCGATCAGCATTTTGCCCATCGACTTGAGGGCGAAGATCGACATATCCCAGGTGCGGGCCAATGCTTTATTCAAGCTTTCGAAAAAACCGTAATGCGCGATATAGCGATATTGCGCCAAAGCCTCGGTATCGCCGCGCACTGCGGCGCCGATGCGGCCTTGGCCAGCGCGCTCTCCCCCGGCATCTTGCGGTGTCACGTCGATTTCGCGCAGGACCCCAGTTCGTTCGACGCTAAATTTGAGGGTCTTTCCCGCCGCAACAACGATGCGCTTCACCAATTGCTGCGGTCCGGTAACAGGCTCCCCATCCACTGCCAGGATGCGATCGCCATTCAACAGTCCGGCGCGTTCCGCCGGCGTGTCGGGGAGTATTTCTCCCAGTAACACAGGCACGTCAGGAGCATGGAGACCCAAACGACCCAGGATGTCGCCTTCCGGCTCGTCTGCAATACCCGGAACGGCCTCCAGACTTCTTGTTTGACGCATATCACGGTGATCGCGGATTTCCAATTGAATTGGTTCACGATCAATTGCGTGCTGCAACACGTGCCAGCGTACGTCTTGCCAGGAAGTTATCGCCTCACCGTTCACTGCGGAGACCACATCGCCCGACTGGACACCGGCGCGCGCCGCCGGCGTATCGGTATCCGGCGTACCGAGGACGGGTTTCATGTCCTGAACACCGTTGAGAAAAAGCCCCCAGTACACGGCAATCGCGAGCAGGAAGTTGGCGATCGGTCCGGCGGCTACGATGGCAAAACGTTTGCCCACATTTTGGCGGTTAAAGGCGCGCGGCAAATCCGCCGGGGCGACCTCACCTTCGCGTTCGTCCACCATTTTCACGTAGCCGCCGAGCGGAATGACGGCCACCGCCCATTCCGTTTGATCTCTACCCAAACGACGCATGAAGAGCGGCTTGCCGAAGCCGACTGAGAACCGCAGGACTTTGACGCCGCACCAACGCGCGACGAGGTAGTGCCCCAATTCGTGGACAACGATGAGTACGCCCAAGGCAACAATAAAAGACAAAACTGTATGCAACAGATTCATACGGACACCATAACCGGACGGTTCAACGCAGCAGCCGCTTCGACTCGCCCACGACGGTCGGCATCGAGCACATCTTCGAGCGATTCCAAAGCAACGGAGGGCACTGCATTTAGCGTATCTTCAATTACAGCGGTTATCCGCGCGAAGGGCAAATGCCCCGCTAAAAATGCTTCAACGGCCACTTCATTGGCTGCGTTGAACACGGTCGCGGCAGATCCATCCTCTCGCAAGACTTCGAAAGCAAGGGCGAGCGCGCGAAAACGGTCGAAATCGGGTTTTTCGAAGCTCAATTGCCCGATACCCGCCAAATCCAACGGGGCGACACCCGCTTCAATGCGGTCGGGATAAGCCAACGCCTGCGCGATCGGCGTGCGCATGTCGGGGTGACCCATTTGGGCCAACACCGAACCGTCTACATATTCCACCATTGAATGAATCACGCTTTGAGGATGCAGCAATACTTCGATGCGCTCGGGGGGGGCGCCGAACAGCCAATGCGCTTCCACGATTTCCAACGCCTTGTTCATCATGGTTGCAGAATCCACCGAAATTTTCCGCCCCATGCTCCACACGGGATGCGCGCATGCTTGGTCCGGTGTTACCTGCGCAAGTTCCCCCAAGGTACGCGTGCGGAAAGGTCCGCCGCTGCCGGTGAGCACGATGCGTCTGACACCGCACTCGTCCAATCGACCGCGCGCCAACCGCGGCAGGCATTGAAAAATAGCGTTGTGCTCGCTGTCGATGGGCAGCAGGGCTGCATCTTTGCTCTGCACCGCGGCCATGAAAATCGGGCCGGCCATGACCAGGGCTTCCTTGTTGGCCAGCAGCAGTTTTTTGCCCGCCCACGCCGCCGCCAAGGTGGGTTGGAGACCCGCGGCACCGACAATAGCCGCCATTACTGTATCGACTTCCGAATGCGTCGCAACCTCGACGAGGCCCTTCTCGCCGTGCAGCACGTCTATTGTCAACCCCTCAGCCCTCGCCTGCCGTTGCAGCGCAGTCGCCGACTGCGCGTCCCCCATGACCGCGTAACGAGGCCGATGCAGTCTGCACAAGTCCAGCAGGTCTGCAGTATTGCGATTCGCGGTCAGCGCATGCAGGCGGAAACGGTCCGGGTGTCGCGCGACCACGTCGAGAGTGCTACGCCCTATGGAACCGGTCGCGCCGAGTATCGTGATTGTCTGGATGTTCATTGCATCGATACCCAAGCGGCAAGCGGTAATACCGGCAACAAGGCGTCGATACGATCCAATACGCCGCCATGTCCGGGGAGCATGGCTCCGCTGTCTTTCAACCCGGCGCGGCGTTTCAAGATCGATTCGAACAAGTCACCGATAATCGATGCGGCGGTCAATAAGGCGATCAGGGGAAACATCCATAAAGCGCCCCCGGGTTTTTCGGTGAGGGCGGCTGGTACGAGTTCGGGAAGCAAATAAATCCACAGCGCTGCGTAGATCGCAGTCGCAACAAAAGCGCCGTAGGCCCCCGCCCAGGTCTTACCCGGGCTTACGTTGGGCGCGAGTTTGCGACCGCCGAATTTGCGACCGCTAAAATAGGCTGCCACGTCGGCAATCCAAACAACCGCCATGAACATCAGCATGACGCCGGGGCCGATGTTTCGCAAATGCACGAGTGCACAATAAGTCGCCACCAGAATCAGCGCGCCCAATGGAAGCAGGGCCCACAGCGGGAACCGTTCCGGCCGGACGCGCAACCACAAAGGGGCGCCTATCATCCAGAATAAGGACGCGGCACCGTAAAGATATTGCAGTCGCTCGTCGCCGACCGCACCCTCAAGCAGGCCGCTGAGCCATGCGAACCACAGGCCGAGAGCCGTAGCGATCGACGCAAATACATAGCGTGAAACGCGATAGACGCGTACCAAGCGAGCCCATTCGCGCACGCCCCCGAACAACAGAACCGCCAAAAATAGCCCCCATCCGAGCGGAGGCAAAAAGAACAGGGCGCCGACAAACGCCGCCAGCATCAGAATCGCGGTCAGGACGCGAACGTGCAACACCGTTGTCGCGCTCCCTCAGGCCAGCTTGCGGGTTTCGACTGCCTGCGCAACCTGCTCGCTGGTGCGACCGAAACGACGTTCTCGTTGCTGATAGGACTGTATGGCGGAATCAAGAGCCGCCGCATCGAAGTCCGGCCACAGAAGGTCGGTGAAATAAAGCTCCGTATACGCCAATTGCCAGAGCAGGAAATTGCTGATCCGCTGCTCGCCGCCGGTGCGAATAAACAGGTCGGGCTCCGGTGCATAAGCCATGGAGAGGTAGGGTGCGAGGTCGGCTTCGGTGTACTGCCCAACGCGTTCGGGATGCGCCGCGCTCAAGGCATTTACCGCTTGCATCAAATCCCAGCGACCACCGTAGTTGGCGGCAATCGTCACCGTGAGGCCTTTGTTGTTCGCCGTGAGCGCTTCGCCCTCTTTCACCAGCTGAATGATGGCGTCGCCGAAGGGTTCGATATTGCCGACCACGCGCAAACGAATGCCGTTTTCGTGCAGTTTGCTGACTTCGTTTTCCAGTGCCGAATGAAAGAGCTGCTTGAGCATCGACACTTCGTCGGCCGGCCGCCGCCAATTCTCGGAACTAAAGGCGAAGATGGTGAGATATTCGACGCCCAATTCGGCGCAACGCCGCACTGTGGTTCGAACCGAATCCGCGCCTTTTCGATGACCCGCAACGCGAGGCATGAAACGTTGCTTGGCCCAACGACCATTGCCATCCATGATGATGGCGATATGGCGCGGAACCGCGTCGCTATCGGGAATGCCGCTGGTCGAACTGGTGAACATACTGCCGCTCCTGGCTTGGGCTTAGACCTGCAACAGGTCCGCTTCCTTCTGCTGCAATAGCTTCTCCACTTCGCCGATATAACGATCGGTCAGCTTTTGCACATCTTCCTGCGCGCGACGTTCGTCGTCTTCCGAAATTGTTTTCGCCTTCAGCTCGTCTTTCAGATGCGTATTCGCATCGCGACGCAAATTTCGAACCGCCACCTTGGCCGTTTCGCCTTCCTGCTTCACCACCTTGATCAGTTCGCGGCGACGCTCTTCAGTCAATGTCGGCATCGGCACACGAATGAGATCGCCCTGCGCGGATGGGTTCAGGCCGAGGTCGGAATCGCGGATTGCCTTTTCCACTGCCGACACCATTTTCTTTTCCCACGGCTGGACACTGATGGTGCGCGCATCCAGCAAATTGATATTCGCTACCTGGTTGATCGGCATCATCGTGCCGTAATAGTCGACCATTACATGATCGAGCATGCCGGCATGCGGGCGACCAGTGCGAATCTTGCCCAAATCGTTTTTCAGGGTCTCGATCGACTTTTGCATTTTCTGCTCAGCCGTTTTTTTGATTGTCGCAACGTCCATGTTTTCCTCTCAATGCCGGGCTCAAGCGCCCTCCCGCTTCAACGGTTTCTCCGACTAAGGTTTTTCGAGAAGCATTTATAGCAAATCAAGCGCAAAAGCCTTGTTTGACTTTGCCCACGCTCACACAGCTGCGCTTGATAGCTACCTTTCCTCAGCAGCTAACCAGTCCTTTCTTAGACGTGTACCAGTGTGCCTTCGTTCTCGCCCGTTACCACTCGCGACAAAGCACCCGGCTTATACAGACTGAACACAATGATGGGCAGTTTCTGATCGCGGCACAAGGCCAGCGCCGTCGCGTCCATGACTTTCAGATCGCGGGAAATCGCTTCGTCGAAACTCACCTTATCGTAGCGCTTGGCATTGGGATCCTTCATCGGGTCGGCCGTATAAACGCCGTCCACCTTGGTCGCCTTCAGCACGACTTCCGCACCGACTTCGCTGCCGCGTAGCGCTGCGGCGGTGTCGGTCGTGAAAAAAGGATTTCCGGTGCCCGCGGCGAAGACCACGATCTTTCCCTCTTCCAAATAACGCATGGCTTTGGGACGAATATAAGGTTCCACCACTTGCTCGATATTGATGGCCGACTGCACGCGAGCGTTGAGCCCTTTCAGGCGCATTACATCGGCAAGCGCCAGCGCATTCATCACCGTCGCCAGCATGCCCATGTAATCGGCTGTGGCGCGGTCCATACCGGCAGCACCCAACGCGACACCGCGAAATATATTGCCGCCGCCAATGACGACGCCGATTTCGACGCCCATCGCATGGACGACTGCAATTTCGCCGACGATCGTTTCGATGATATTGCGATTGATGCCGAAGGGATCGTCTCCCATCAACGCTTCGCCGCTCAGTTTCAAGAGAATGCGCTTGTAGCGCGGAGTACTCATATGCGCTCGCTTATGTTGTCGTTGTAGGTCAATGCGCTCGTTTTACTTGTTGAGATTCGCCTGCGCCGCAACTTCCGCAGCGAAGTCGGTCACTTTCTTCTCGATGCCCTCACCGACGACGAAGAACTTGTAGCCGCGCAATTTGGCTTTGCGCGCCACCAGCATTTTTTCCACCGTCAGTTTGTCGTCCTTCACGAAGGGCTGTCCCAGCAACGTGTTGTCCGCCAGGAATTTGTTGATACCGCCTTCGACCATTTTGGCCGCGATGTCCGCCGGCTTGCCGGACTCGGCAGCACGCGCGGTCAACACCGCGCGTTCGCGATCGATTTCCTGCGCATCGACTTCGTTCTTCGACATCGCCTTGGGTTTAGAAAAAGCGATATGCATTGCCAAGTCCTTGCCCACTTCGTCGTCGCCTTCGATTTCGACCAGCACGCCTATTTTGACGCCATGCAGATATTGGGCCAGCTTGGCATCCGTCTGAATGCGCGCGAAACGGCGAATACTCAGGTTTTCGCCGATTTTCTGCACCAGCGCCTGACGCTTTGCTTCCACGATCTCGCCGTTGACGTTGAGTTTCGCCAGCGCTTCGGTATCTGCCGGATTCTCTTTGGCGACCGTTTCGGCCAAACCTTTGGCAAAGGCGATGAAGTCGTCATTCTTCGCCACGAAATCGGTTTCGCAGTTCACTTCGACGAGGGCACCCAACTTCCCGTCGGTGGACAGGTAGGCGCCGATAACGCCCTCGGCGGCAACGCGACTCGCCGCTTTATTC
>DATEEW010000112.1:0-5527 GCA_035280965.1 Burkholderiales bacterium | reverse complement strand
GACACCGCGATCACTTCGGTTGCAACGCCCGCTTCGCGTAAACGAATCGCTTCTTCGACGGCGATTTCGTCGAAGGGATTCATGCTCATTTTGAGATTGGCGAGTTCGACGCCGCTGCCGTCGGCTTTGACGCGCGCCTTGAGATTGAAATCCAGCACGCGCTTGACTGCGACGAGGATTTTCATCGAGTCTTTGCTCAGGCGGCCGCAGCAGCCGTTTCTTCTTCCTGCCACACGCAGCGGCCTTTGGATTCCTTGGCTATTGCCTCCAGCATGGCCAAATGCTCCGCCTCTTCTTCCGCGCTGGCGCGCAGTACCAGAACGGGCGGACGCGCGGCGATGCTCGCAATGCCGGTCAGGCTGATATCGCCGCTCATTTCAAGTTCAATGGCCAGGCTTTCCTGGCCACGCGTCATGGCCAGATAGACTTCCGCCAGCAGCTCGCAATCGAGCAGGGCCCCATGGAGTCTGCGATGCGAGTTGTCTACCGCATAACGCTCGCACAAGGCATCGAGCGAGTTTTTCTTGCCGGGATGGAGTTCGCGCGCCTGACGAAGCGTATCGACGACACTGGCAACGTGACTTTGAATCGGGTCGAAGCCCAATAGCGCCAGTTCGACGTTAAGGAACTCGACATCGAAGGCGGCGTTATGAATCACGAGCTCTGCGCCGCGCACATAATCCAGGAACTCGGCGACAACTTCCGCGAAAGGCGGTTTGTCGGCGAGGAATTCATCGGTGATGCCATGCACTTTGAGCGCGCCTTCTTCGACGACGCGGCCGGGATTCACATAGCGATGGAAGTGATTGCCAGTCAGGCGGCGATTGACCAGCTCGATACCGGCAACTTCAATAATGCGATCGCCCAGACGGGCGTTAAGGCCGGTGGTCTCGGTATCGAGAATGATTTGTCGCATATTATTCCGGGCCTTGGGGTCTGACGCCTTTGAGCCCTATTCTCCTCGTTGCGCTTTTCCCCGCCGCTACCAGCGGCGCTCCGGACGCGCTCCGAACGTAGTGTAAGCGAAGCAACGCGGCATTAGCCAATCCGGGCCAACTTGAGACGAAAATTTGCGGCGCACGGGGGTGGGCTTGTGCGCCACGGCGACTTTTAAGCTTAGTCGGCGCGTCGGCCGTCTACATGCGCGGCCACGAGTTGACGCGCCATGCTACGTGTTCCCTGCGCCTGCCCTTCCAGGAGCCATAGACGTAACAGGCCCACCAGAAAAACCAGCGTTTCCGCGGCGGCGAGTTTGGGGTCCACACCCTTACGCAAACTGCCGTTGGCGCGCGCTTCCGTATAAACCTGCGCCAAATGGGCGCGCATACCGACATGTCGTTTGCGGAAGGTTTGAAGTTCGCGGGCCATTTCCTCGACGTATTCGCATTTGTAGGACATCACATGCAGGGTCGCGCGGGTGCGCGGGTCACGTTCGAGCAATTCGATGAAGTGAAGAAGAAAACGCTCGATACGCTCCAGCGGTTGAGCGGCCTCCTCCTGGAGCAGCACGAAGTCGCTCTGATCAAGCAAGGGCAGCGTCACATCTTCCCGAATCGCCCGTACCAGGCTACGTTTATCGGCGAAATGCCAATAGACCGCGCCGCGTGTCACGCCGGCCGCTACTGCCACCTGCTCCAGCGTCGTGCGGGCAATGCCCTTAGCCTGAAAGGTCTTCAGCGCCGCGGCCATGATGCGGCGGCGGGTCTGCTCGGCTTCTTCCTTGGTTCTGCGCATAGATGACGGATTGTGCCTTAGTCTTCATTTACATACATCTGTGATTGTATATACTGCGGACTCCTCCCGTCGAGAACTTCCATGTCCTTCCCCTTCCCCCGCCTTTTTCTTCTGTTGACGGTGCTATTGGGACTGTCAGGCTGCGGCGATGGGGAAAAAGGCGCGGCCAACGCTGCCCCGCCTCCCCCGCCCGTCGCCACACTTCGGCTCGAACTGAAGGCGGTACCCCTTGTGTTCGACGCGGTGGGTCAAACGGAAGGCTCCCGCGAAATCGAAGTGCGTGCCCGGGTGTCCGGTATTCTGGAAAAGCGCGTCTACAACGAAGGCGAAAGCGTGAAGGCGGGCGCGATCCTGTTCAGAATCGATCGTGCCCCTTTTGAAATTGCGCTACGGCAAGCGCGCGCTACACTGGCCGAAGAACAAGCGCGTCAGGAACAGGCGCGTCGTGACGTCGATCGCCTGCACGAATTGGCCGAGGAACGCGCCATCGGCCAACGCGAATACGAACAATCGGTGGCGACATACAAACAATCGACAGCCGCCATTTCGGGCGCGGAAGCGAGTGTGTCCGAAGCGCAACTGAATCTGTCTTACACCACCGTGACCGCGCCGATTGACGGCATCACTGGTCGTGCTTTGCGTTCCGAAGGCAGTTTATTGACGGCCAATACGGACAACGCCTTGCTCACCACACTGACCCAAGTCGACCCCATCTGGGTTCGTTTCTCGCTCTCCAGCACCGAATACGAACGCTTGCGCGGCACGCGAGCGCGAGCAGAAGTGCGTCTGCTCAATCAAGACGGCAGCGTCGCGGCGAGCGATGGCCGCCTCAACTTCGCCGCTTCCACGGTCGATCGCGCGCTCGGCACGGTGCAAATGCGCGCGGAATTCCGCAACACAGGCATGCGATGGCTGCCTGGGCAATACGTCAAAACACAGGTGCTTGCCGGCCAGCAACAAGCTTTTCTCGTACCGCAAGCAGCGGTGATTCAAAACGAACAAGGTCGGGCCGTATGGGTCGTGGATAGCGACAACAAAGTGAACCCGCGTCCGATTCAAACCGCGAACTGGATCGGCAGCGATTGGGTCGTGACCGGCGGCGTGCAAGCGGGCGAACAAATCGTGATCGACAATTTGATGAAGCTGCGCCCCGGGGTCAGTGTGCAACCCAACGCCCCTGCGCCATCGCCTTCCGACACTTCCCCTAGCTCGGCGACGCCCGCGCCGGCGCGTTAAGGAACGCAGCGATGGGTAACTTCTCGCGCTTCTTCATCGAACGGCCGATTTTCGCCAGCGTGCTGGCGATCATCATCACGCTCGCGGGGGCTGCAGCAGCATTCGTGCTGCCTATTGCTCAATATCCACCAATCCAGCCGCCCATCATCACCATCACGGCGAGCTATCCGGGCGCAAGCGCCGAGACCTTGGCGAAGACGGTGGCCGCACCCATCGAAGAACAATTGTCGGGCGTCGAGAATCTGATTTATTTCAGTTCGAGTTCGGCTTCGAATGGAACGGTCACAATCAGCGCGACTTTCGAGGTCGGCACCGATGTGGACCGCGCGACCTTCCAGGTGAACAATCGCGTGCAACTGGCCACGCCGCGCCTGCCTGAGGAAGTGCGCCGCAACGGCGTGACCGTGCAGAAACGTTCGAACGACATTCTAGTCGTCATCGCGCTGCGTTCGAACAATCCGGCTTACGACACGCTGTATCTCGCCGACTACGCGACCATCAACATCATCGATGAACTGAAGCGCATCCCCGGCGTAGGCGATGTCACGCTCTTCGGGTCGGGTTATTCGATGCGCGTGTGGCTCGATCCGGATCGCATGGCTCAGCTCGGCGTCACGACGACCGATATTGCCGCCGCAATCCGCGCTCAGAACGCTCAATACGCTGCCGGCGCCATCGGCGGCGAACCTGCGCCACCCGGACAAGCCTTGACCTATACCGTCACCGCTCAGGGCCGTTTACTGACAGCAGAACAATTCGGTGACATCGTCGTGCGCGCGAACGGGCCCAGCGGTGTGCTCAAGCTCAAGGACGTCTCACGCGTCGAACTGGGCGGCCAAGCCTATGACCGCACGACCACCATCGACGGCAAGAATGGCATCGGCATGGCGGTGTACCTGCAAACCGGGGCAAACGCTTTGGATGTCACGGCCGCAGTGAAGAAACAGATGAAAGAATTCGGCGCGAACCTGCCCCAAGGCGTCGAATACGTCATCCCCTTCGATACCACGCGCGTGGTGGCCGAATCGATCAAGGAAGTGGCGATCACCATCGGTGAAGCGGCAATTCTCGTCGTGCTGGTGGTGTATCTCTTTCTGCAAAGCTGGCGCGCCACGCTGATTCCCATGATTGCGGTACCGGTGTCGCTGATCGGCACTTTTGCCGGCCTCTTCATGCTGGGCTTTTCGATCAATACGCTGACTTTGTTCGCCATGGTGCTCTCCATCGGCATCGTGGTCGACGATGCGATTGTGGTGCTGGAGAACGTCGAGCGTTTGATGCGCGACTACAAGATGACGCCCAAAGAAGCGTCGATCGAAGCGATGTACGAGGTATCGGGAGCGGTGCTCGCGATTGTGCTGGTGCTTTGCGCGGTGTTTATTCCCGTCGCTTTCCTGGGCGGCATCGCCGGCCAGCTTTACAAACAATTCGCGGTGACGGTGACCATTGCGGTTGTGATTTCAGGCGTAGTGGCGCTGACCTTGACGCCCGCCATGTGTGCATTGCTTCTGAAGCCCGGCGATCACGACTCGCGCCTCTTCCGTCCCTTCAATAAAGGCTTCAACCGCACGACACACGGTTTTCTCGGCGCTGTGCAGTGGTCGCTCAAGCATCGCTCCTTATCGCTCCTCGCCTTTGTCGGCGTATTGATTCTGGCCGGGCTTTTGTTCTGGCGCGTGCCCGGCAGTTTCGTTCCCGCCGAGGATCAAGGCTATATCTTTGCCTCGATCCAACTGCCCGACGGCGCAACCTTGCAGCGTACGGCCGCACTAGGCACGAAATTCCAGCAGAAGTTTCAAAACCACGAAGCGGTCGGCAACATCTTTGTCGTTCGAGGCTTGGACCTCGTCGGCGGCGGCATTAAAACTAATGCCGCGACGAGTTTCCTGACACTGAAGCCCTGGGACGACCGCGAGACAACGGCGCAGGAACTGGCGGCGGAAATTTCCAAGGCGGGCGTGGGTTTCAGCGAAGGCATCGCGATCGCGTTCAATCCGCCGGCGATTCGCGGATTAGGCACGGCGGGCGGCTTCGAAGTCTATGTCCAAGCGCGCGGCGATGCCGACCCGAAAAAGCTGTCGACAGTCACGCAGTCTTTTGTCTCCGCATTGGTGCAGCATCCACAACTCGCGGGTATCAATACCTTCTACCGTCCCACCATTCCGCAGCTTTATGTGGAAGTGAATCGCGAACATGCGCTTGCGATGGGCGTTCCGATCGGCGATGTCTTCGATGCCTTGAGGAGTACGATGGGACCGCTCTATGTGAACGACTTCAACCGTTCCGGCCGCACCTATCGCGTGCAATTGCAGGCCGATGCACCTTATCGCGCCACGCCTGAGGATGTGGGCAGGATATATGTGCGCTCCGCGACCACCGGCGAAATGATTCCACTCAAAACCTTCCTCACGGTGAAGAGCGTCGTTGGCCCTGAGCAGATCGAACGCTACAACGGTTTTATTGCGGCCAAGGTGTTGGGCGGCGGCAAACCGGGTGTGAGCTCCGGCCAGGCGATTCGAGCAGTTGAAGAAACCGCCACACAGGTTCTGCCTGCGGG
>DATEEW010000111.1:0-5386 GCA_035280965.1 Burkholderiales bacterium | reverse complement strand
CTGAGCGTGCAACGCCAAGGCGTGCGGCGAGGTATTGGCTTGGGGCATCAGCGTGGCGATGCCCACGCTTAGCGTGAACAAAGGGGTTCCGGTCGCATCGAATCCGGTCATTGCTTTCTGTAAGCGCTCCGCTACATGGATGGCCCCTACGGGCGAGGTTTCCGGCAGTAGCAGTGCGAAACGCGATTCTTCATATCGCGAGAGCAAGTCGGGTTCGCGATAAATGACCGATCCGAGGCATAGCGCGATGCTTTGCAGACAACTGTCGCGGCTATCCGAGTCGACCGCGTCGAAACGGTCCACCTCGATCAACAGCATGGACAGATAGGTGCTCGCTCGCCCACAGCGCCGCCATTCGGTGGCCAGTTGCTCTTCGAAGCTGCGCCGATTAGCCAGACGCGTGAGTTCATCGGTACTGCGCAGCGTTTGAAGAGCCTCCCGCGCGCGTTTCAATTCGATATGCAAGCGCAAACGCGCTTTCACTAAAATCGAATGATAGGGGCGACATAACGCATCGTCTGCGCCCAGCGCAATACATTGCGCGGCGACTTCGGTGTCTGCGCGCTGCGTCACATAGATCACCGACACCCCGGCCAATTGCGTATCTGCACGCAGGCGCGCATGAATGGCATAAGGGTCGAGATCCCGCATACCCAGGTCGAGGAGGATCACATCGGGTTTCAGCATGCGAGCGAGCGCGAGTCCTTGCTCGCCTTGGATGGCGGCATGAACTTCAAACTCGTCGCCCAACGCATCGCGCAGCGTCTGCTGATGCTGCTCACGGTCGTCGAATAGGAGGACTTTTGGTCTCATGGCCCGGAATTATGCAAAAGCAAGCTTTTGCCCAAAGGGAGAATTGAGGCACTAAAGCCCCGTATATGTGAGGCTATATGGAAATGAGCGGGGTATTTAGCCGCGCTTGCGGCCAGGTTGCCAGACTTGCAGCGCAAGGGCTCGCTGAGCATCGAGCTTCTCGCGCAATACTTCACCCAGCAGTATGACGGCGGGCCCAGCGCCGGCTTGTTGCGCCAACGCCGGTAACTCGCCCAAGGTGGCGTAATTCACTTTGGCCCCGGCGAGCGAGGCGCTTTCCACCAGCGCAACCGGGGTGTGCGCAGGGCGGCCGCGCCGAATCAGAGTGTCGGCAATCAACTTGGCTTGACCTGCGCCCATATAGATGGCGGCGGTATCGGCCGTCAGTGCGGCGGCGGCCCAATCACTTTCGTTTTCCATTTCGCCTACGCGCGGCGTAACGAACACGACGTTGCGAGAGAGGCCGCGGCGTGTAAGCGAGACACCGATTTGCGCGCTTGCGGCCAAAGCGGCGGTCACGCCGGGAACGATTTCCACGGGAATGCCCGCAGCCTCGAGTGCGTCGAGTTCTTCTTGTGCGCGCCCAAAGAGCATGGGATCGCCGCCTTTGACGCGGACGATGCGCTGGTATTTTTTTGCGGCGTCGATGAGACGCTTGTTGATGAACTTCTGCGCCGTGGAATGTTTGCCGCAACGTTTGCCGACGGCGATTTTCTCGGCCTTCGTCGCCAGGGCGATGACGTCCGGATGAACCAGCGCGTCGTAGAAAACGATATCGGCCTGTTCAAGCAAACGCGCGGCACGCAAGGTCAGCAGATCCGGTGCTCCGGGGCCTGCGCCGATGAGGTATACGGTTGCTTTGTTCATACCGGTATTGACTACCTTAGGCCTCAATCATTCCCGCCGCGACGGTTTGATTAGTTGCTTCGTCGATCAGAATGAAAGCGCCGGTGGGGCGGTTCTGCGCATAGTTGTCCACAAAAATCGGTTGCGCAAGATTGATGGTGATATTGGCGATGTCGTTCATGACCAGGGCCGAAGGCGCCGGTAGTTTTTCCATCGAGTGAATATCCAGCTTGTGATTGATTGCCGCGACTTTGGCTTTGACAATGCGCGCGGTGTGCTTGAGCACATAACGGGCGGCGGGATTCAAGCCTTCCGTCGACAGCCAGCATACCGTCGCGTTCACGGTTTTCAGCGACTGAGGTGCTTTATCCGCGGGAGCGATCATGTCGCCACGCGAAATATCGATTTCGTCTTCGAGCAACACGGTGACCGAATCGCCGGCAATAGCGAGGTCTTGGGAGCCATGCAAGGTGACGATGTCACGTACACGCGTAGTGCGATTCGCAGGAAGAACCACGACTTCATCGCCCACGCGAATTACACCCGCGTCGACGCGCCCCGCGTAACCGCGAAAGTCGAAGACTTCGCCGGCTTTCGCTTCCACCGAGCGCGAAAGACGGGCGCTGAACTCTTTGGCGTCGGCTTGACCCGGGCGCACAACCAGTTGAACAGGGAAGCGCATGGGCGCGTGCACGGCTTCGTCACGGACCTCGATCGATTCCAGCGCTTCGAGCAAAGTGTGGCCGTTGTACCAGGGGAAGCTCTCACCGCGATTCACGACCATATCGCCGAGCAGGGCGGAGACAGGGAAGAAACGCAGGTCTTTGATGCCCAGCTTGTCGGCGAAGGCGGTGAAATCTTTTTGGATGTTGTCGAACACCGCGCGGTCGTTATTGACCAGGTCCATCTTGTTCACGGCCACGATGATGTGCTTCACACCCAGCAGATGCGCGATATAAGTGTGGCGGCGCGACTGCGGCAGCACGCCTTTACGCGCATCGATGAGGATGAAGGCGGCATCTGCGGTCGACGCGCCTGTAACCATGTTGCGCGTGTACTGCTCGTGACCGGGCGTATCGGCGATGATGAACTTGCGCTTGGCGGTCGCGAAGTAGCGATAGGCGACGTCGATGGTGATGCCTTGTTCGCGTTCCGCTTCGAGGCCATCCGTCAGCAGCGAAAGGTCGAGATATTCGACGCCTTTTTTATTCGAGGCGCGCGACACAGCGGCGAGCTGGTCTTCCAACACTGCACGCGTATCGTGTAGCAGGCGGCCGATTAGTGTGCTCTTGCCATCATCGACGCTACCGGCCGTGATGAAGCGCAGAACGCCTAAGTCTTCGATTTGATCGTGAGCGCCCATATTAGAAATACCCTTCTTTCTTGCGACGTTCCATCGAGGCATCGGAAGTCTGATCGTCCATGCGCGTGGCGCCGCGCTCGGTAATAGTGGTGACTGTCGTTTCGCGGATGATTTCGCTCACCGTCTTGGCCGGCGATTCCACCGGGCAGGTGCAGGAAATGTCGCCGACCGTGCGAAAGCGGACTTCGACTTCTTCCACCTTGTCGCCTTCTTTCGCGGGCGTCAGATGCGTGACCGGCACCAGCAGACCGTTTTTCCGCACGACAGGCCGTTTGTGCGCGTAATAAATGGAAGGTACTTCGAGTTTTTCGCGCTCGATGTACTGCCACACGTCCAACTCGGTCCAGTTGCTGATCGGGAACACGCGCATGTGTTCGCCTTTGTGAACACGCGTGTTGTATAGACTCCAAAGCTCGGGGCGTTGGTTCTTCGGATCCCATTGACCGAATTCGTCGCGGAAGGAGAAGACGCGTTCTTTGGCGCGTGCTTTTTCTTCATCGCGACGCGCGCCGCCGATACAGGCATCGAAGCCGAATTCGGCGATCGCTTCGAGCAAGGTCACGGCTTGCGCGGCGTTGCGGCTATCGAGCGGTCCGCGCAGACGTACCGTCCCGCGTTTGATCGAGTCTTCCACCGAACGCACGATCAGACGCTCGCCCAGTTCTTTGGCGCGACGGTCGCGGAACTCGATCACTTCCGGATAGTTGTGCTCGGTGTCGATGTGCAGCATCGGGAAGGGAAAGCGCGAGGGACGGAAGGCTTTTTCCGCCAACCGTAGCAGCACGATCGAATCCTTGCCGCCGGAGAAGAACACGGCGGGATTCGCGCACTCGCCTGCAAGCTCGCGCATGATGTGGATTGCTTCCGATTCCAGCCAATCGAGATGGCTGCGCGTCGGCAAGCTGCTTTGATCGTCGGTCGGTTTTAAGACTGCGCTCATATGTTTATGCATTCCCTTTGCTGCGAACTAGACGTCCGTCCGGCCCTACATGCAGACCGCACTCCTTAGACTCGGGTTGTTCCCACCACCAGCGGCCTGCGCGCACGTCTTCGCCGGCGACCGTCGGACGCGTACAGGGCGCGCAACCGATGGAGCGATAGCCTTGGTCGTAGAGACGGTTGTATGGAACTTCGTAGGCACGGATATAGGCCCACACGTCTTCTTCGGACCAGTCGGCGAGCGGACTGAATTTTTCCAAGTCGTGGGTGTCATCGTGGCCTTGCACGGGCAGTTCGTCCCGCGTCGTCGATTGTGAGCGACGCATGCCGGTGATCCAGGCCTTCTTGCCGGCGAGCGCACGTTTGAGCGGTTCCACCTTGCGGATCTCGCAGCATTCCTTGCGCAAGTCGACGCTTTCGTAAAACGCGTCGCGACCGTACACCTTCACATATTGCGTAACGGCTTGAGCTTGCGGCTGGTAAACCTCGATCTTGCTGCCGTAACGTTTCTCGATGGCGCCGATAACATCCAATGTGTCTTGATGCATGCGGCCGGTATCGAGCGTGAAAATACCCACCGCGATCCGGTTGCGCAAAATCGCATCCGTCAAGACCATGTCCTCAATCGACAGACTCGAAGCCAGCGTCGCGGGCGCGTACTCATGCGCGATTCGAGCGAGCAATGCTTCCAGCGCCTGCACCTTGGTAGCAAGCGTTTGAAAAGTTGTAATCGAAGGGTTTGCTGCCATCTCACCTAGTCCAACTCAAGCGTTCGCAAGGCGTCGTTTAAAAAGAGGCACGGGCGTTTCGACGGAGACCTGATACACCTCGCTGAAAGTGTCGAACACTTTCAAGCAAGCGTCCAGATTCTGATCTTCGCGCAGTGCGAAGGCGTCGAAGCCGACGCGGCTCATATAGAACAATTCATCGAGTAGGACATCGCCGACGGCGCGCAATTCACCCTTGAAACCATAGCGCTCGCGCAACAGGCGCGCAGTCGAATAACCGCGACCGTCCTGGAAATTCGGAAAGTTCACGGCGATCAGCGGCAGTGCCGCAACGTCGCCTGCCAGTTCGCCCGGCTCTTCGTTCGGTTCCAGCGCGACGCCGACATTGCCGCGCGCAAGCAGCGCGTCGCGCTGCTCTTTCCAGACTGCGAGCGGGACGATGACACCGCCGTTTGCGGGCAGCGCTTCGTCCGCCTTAAGCAGTTGCCAGTTGTCCTGCGCGGCCTGACGGGCCTTGATCAGCTTTGCCATACACATATTCCTTGAACGGGTCCAAGCCGATGCGGCGGACCGTGTCGATGAAACGTTCTTCTTCATGCTCGCGGCTGGCGATGTAGCAATTGATCAGCTTTTCGATCACGTCCGGGATTTCCGCTTGCGCGAACGAACGTCCGATCACTTTGCCGATGGACGCGTT
>DATEEW010000110.1:0-7500 GCA_035280965.1 Burkholderiales bacterium | reverse complement strand
CCGGTGGGCAGTTGTTGCACTTCCACGATGGCTTCGGGATTGCCCGTCAGGTCCCCGGGCAGCACGATATTGCCCCGCACTTTCGCCCGGATTTTGTCCTGATAACCGGCGGAGAGCACCCGCGGGTCGCCCCGAGTGGTGGGGCCTTTGATCGGCGCCGAAGGCGGTGCCACGGTCTTCAACTCGTTATTGAGTTCGGCCATCATCCGCCGCTGATTTTCCTCGGCCGCCTTGCGTTTGGCATCCTCGGCTTTTTTCTTCTCCGCTGCCGCCTTGTCTTCCGCTTCCTTCTTGAGCCGGGCTTTCTCCTTCTCCTGCTCCAGCGCAATGTCCGGCTTTGGTTCGGGTTTAGGCTCTACTTTGGGCTCAGGCTTCGGCTCCGGTGGTTTGATCACCGGCTTCGGTTCGGGTTTGGGCTCGGGCTTCGGTTCCGGCTTGAGGACGGGTTTGGGCTCGGGCTCGGGCTGCACGTTGGGAATTTGGCTCCAAAGCTCCGCCATCACCGGCGACGGCTTGGTATTCCAATTCACCCCGAAAAAAAGGAAACCAAACAGAAGCAAATGAACCGCGATAGCCAACCATAGGGCGGCCTGACTCCCTGGTTCGCGCTGCGGCGTGAGCGGCGTATGCATGGCGAGCGCAGACATAAACTCAGCCGGCCGGTTTCACCATGAGACCGACGCGTTTCACTTGCTGCTTTTGCAACTCGTCCATCACTTTCATCACGGCCTCATAGCGCACGTCCTTGTCGGCCGATATAACGACCGCTTGCTCGGGTGCGTTGACCTGCTTGTCCTTCACCGCGGCAATCAGCGCTTTCATATCGACGGCGCGATCCACCGGCTTGCCCCCCACGCGATCACGCAAGGTCATCGCCCCATCCTGCTTGACGATAACTTCCAGCGGCGGTTCCTTCGGCGGCTGGGAAGATTTGGCGACGCTGGGCAATTCCACCTGCGCCGGGTTGAGCATGGGCGCCGTCACCATGAAAATGACCAGCAGCACCAGCATCACGTCGATATAAGGCACGACGTTGATCTCACTCATGGTCTTGCGTCGACGTGAACGACTCATCGCTTAAATCCCGTCGCTGAAATAGGGGGGCAATCGCTCATTTGTGGGCGGCCTGCCGCTGCAGGATGTTGGAAAACTCTTCCATGAAACTTTCGAAATGAATCGCCAGCCGGTCGATATCGTGCGAATAGCGGTTATAGGCCACGACAGCCGGAATGGCGGCGAAGAGGCCGATGGCCGTCGCCACCAAGGCTTCCGCGATACCCGGCGCAACGGCCGAAAGCGTGGCCGAAGCCATGTTCGACAGACCGCGGAAGGAGTGCATGATTCCCCAAACAGTGCCGAGCAGTCCCACATAAGGGCTTACCGAACCTACCGAAGCGAGGAAGGCCAGATGCGATTCCAGATAGTCGATTTCGCGTTGATAGGTTGCGCGCATCGCGCGGCGGGCACTGTCGACCAGATCGCTGGATTCCACATGTTGGGCTTTGAGTTTCACAAAATCGCGAAAGCCCGCTTCAAAAATGCGCTCCAGGCCACCCGTTTCGTGCCGGGCATTGACCGCGCTCTGATACAGCGCGTTCAGATCGGGCCGGCTCCAGAAGGCTTTTTCGAATTCTTCAGTCTGCTTCCGCGCGCGGCGGATGGCGAACATTTTGCGGAAGATTTGATACCAGGACATCACCGACACGATGAGCAGCAAGGCCATGATGCCTTTAACCGCCCAGCTGGCGTTGAGTACAAGTGTGAGGATGCTGAGGTCTTCGTTAACGGTCATAGTTTTTTTGCGTTTAGTAGGCCGGGGTGGCGTACCGCGGGTCGGCGGCACGGGCTCTCAAAGCTTCAGGCAAGGACGTCGGCTTGAGGGTCCGCGGATCCACACAAGCGATATTGACCTTGGCGCTGACTAAAGTTTCATCGCCGCGCAGGATACGCTGATCGAAGGCGAGGCGTGCGCGGCCCACCCTGTCCAGCGATGCGGTAATTCTCAGTTCGTCGTGCAGCTTCGCCGACTTGTGAAAGTTCATGGTCAGGGCATACACGACGAAAAGCGCCTCGCCACTACTCTGCAGGTCCAGCACACTGAAACCGAGCGATTGCAGAAACTCGGTGCGGGCCGCCTCCATGAAATGCAGGTAATTGCCGTGGAAGACCACGCCACCCGCGTCCGTATCGTGAAAGTACACCCGTATCGGCCAAGAGAAGGCCGCCTTCGCATTACTCATTGAATAAATCGTCCGATCCAACAGGCGCCTTGGGCGCGGCAAAGCCGAAATGGCGATAGGCCGAAGGGGTCGCGATGCGACCACGCGGCGTGCGCTGCAAATAGCCTTGCTGAATTAAAAAGGGTTCCAGTACATCTTCGATGGTGTCGCGTTCCTCGCCGATCGCGGCCGCGAGGTTGTCCACACCGACCGGTCCGCCGCCGAATTTCTCGATCACTGCGAGCAGCAATTTGCGATCCATTACATCGAGTCCGAGGACATCGACATCGAGCATGGCCAGCGCTGCGTCGGCCACTTCGCGCGTGACTTTGCCTTGGGCTTTGACTTGCGCGTAATCGCGTACGCGGCGAAGTAAGCGATTTGCGATGCGAGGCGTGCCGCGCGAACGACGCGCCACTTCCAGCGAACCCTCGAAATCCATTTCCACATTCAGCAAACCGGCTGAGCGCGTGACGATGCGTTGCACTTCTTCCGGCGTATAAAACTCCAGACGCGACACAATCCCGAAGCGATCGCGCAGCGGATTGGTCAACATGCCCGCGCGCGTGGTGGCGCCTACCAGCGTAAAGGGCGGCAGGTCGAGCTTCACCGATCGCGCGGCGGGACCTTCGCCGATCATGATGTCGATCTGATAATCCTCGAGTGCAGGATAGAGAATCTCCTCCACCACCGGCGAGAGTCGATGGATTTCGTCGATGAACAACACATCGTTCGGCTCGAGATTGGTGAGGAGGGCAGCCAAGTCGCCCGGACGCTCCAGCACCGGACCGGAGGTCTGTCGCAGATTGACGCCCATTTCGCGCGCGATGATATGCGCGAGGGTGGTCTTGCCGAGACCCGGCGGACCGAAAAGCAGTACGTGGTCGAGGGCTTCTTTGCGTGCCCGCGCCGCTTCGATGAAGATCGACAGCTGACCGCGAATCTTTTCCTGCCCCACATACTCGTCGAGGTGCTTGGGACGCAGCGCGCGTTCGAGCGCTTCTTCCTGCGTACTCGCGGGCTCGGAGGAAATGAGACGGTCGGTTTCGATCACCATGGGCCGGGATTATCGCCCGAATACTGTGGATATGCCCAGGGAAGCGCTGCTTAATTTTAGGAGTAGCGCTTCTCTAAATTTATGGGGGCAATCTGCGGCCTGCCGCAGATTGCGGTGAAGGCTAATGCCGCTGCAAGCTGCGTTATGCCGGAGGCAACTCCAAGGGACAGCGTCCCTTGATCGGAAATTTCTCAGGCTTTGGAGAGCAATTTAAGGGATTGCTTGATGCCGTCGGATACTGACAAGCCTTCGGGCAACTGCTTGGTGGCCGCGATCGCTTCGCGCTCGTTGTAGCCCAACGCCAACAAGGCGTGCAGCACATCGCTCGCCGTGGCGGCGGGGCGGTTTACGCCGATTGCAGTAGTCAATTCCGCGCCGAGCTTGTCTTTCAACTCTAACAACAGACGTTCGGCCGTCTTTTTGCCGATGCCGGGGACTTTGGTAATGCGGCCGGTCTCCTGCATGGCCACCGCCTCCGCCAAATCGGCGACCGACATGCCCGATAAAACCGCCAGCGCGGTTCGCGCGCCGATCCCGCTGATTTTCAGCAACTTACGAAAAGCCTTGCGCTCGCTTTCGGTACCGAAGCCGTAGAGCAAATGCGCGTCCTCGCGCACTACCAAATGCGTCAGCAGCGTCACGCGTTCGCCGTTTTGCGGCAGGTTGTAGAAGGTGCTCATGGGCACTTCCACGTCATAACCGATGCCGCCGCAGTCCACCAGAATCTGGGGCGGGTTCTTTTCCAGCAAGATGCCTTGAATGCGGCCGATCATAGGAGCGTGCTCAACACGGCGATGGTGATAGAGAAGAAAGCGGTGCCGAAAGCGATCAAGGCCAGCATGCGCGCGCTGCGGATTTTTTGCCGCAGGAAATCGCGTTCTTCCGCGACGCCATCACGCTGTTCTTCGAGCGCTGCAAGACGGTCTTTCATTTCCTTCATCGTGCGATCGTTTTCGGTGGCGCCGCCTTCGATGGCTTGAAGCGATTTTTGCAACTGCTCGGCGAGTGCCTTGATGGAGGCTGCATTGTGCTGCACCGCCTGTTGCAGTTCGGCGATCTGCTCGGCCGTCAACTCTGCCGCGTTCTTCACTTCTTCCTTCCGCTTGGTGAAGACCGGCAAGCGATCAGCAACGATATCGGCCACATAAGGCAGGCCGGCTTTCAGCAATGCCAGCCAGGCGCTCATGCGCGCCTCCTCGCGGTGGAAGTGCTGACCAGGCGCCCGCCGCGCACACGCATCCCCGCCGTCGAAAGCGCACCCATGCCTTGTCCACCGTGCGCGTGGCAGATCGCGCAAGCCAGCGCATCCGCCGCATCCGCGCTTGGATGACCCGGCAAAATCAACAGTCGCTTCACCATTTCCTGCACTTGTTCTTTCTTGGCGTGTCCCGTGCCGACCACCGCCTGCTTCACTTGCAAGGCGGTGTATTCGGACACCGGCAAATGTGCCAACACGGCAGCGCAAATCGCTGTCCCGCGCGCCTGACCCAATAGCAAAGTGGATTGCGGGTTCACGTTGACGAATACTTTTTCGATCGCCACCTGGGTCGGCTGATGTTCGGCGATCACTGCGCCGAGCGAATCCAGGATGACTTTCAGCCGGTCGGGCAAGCTCTCGACATCGGGCGATTTGATGCATCCGCTGGTGATATAGCTGAGCTTCGTACCGAGTTTTTCGATGAGGCCAAACCCAGTGATACGAAGGCCTGGATCGATACCAAGAATGCGGATGCGCCCGGTCAAGCGTTATTCCTCGATTACCGCGGTGGTGTAGACGTTCTGCACGTCATCCAACGATTCCAGGGCATCAAGCAGTTTCTGCATTTTGACCGCATCGTCACCGCTGAACTCGGTTTCGTTTTCCGGCTTCATGGTGATTTCGGCGAATTCCGGTTTGAGACCTGCTTTTTCCAGAGCGACTTTCACCGCATGGAATTCATTGGTGGGTGGCGTGATGACTTCGACACTGCCGTCCTCATTGGTCACGATATCTTCGGCGCCCGCGTCCAAAGCGATTTCCATCACTTTCTCTTCACTGGTTCCCGGCGCGAGAATCAATTGACCGCAATGCTTGAACATGAAGGCCACCGAACCGTCGGTGCCCAGATTGCCGCCGAATTTCGTGAATGCGTGCCGCACATCCGCAACGGTACGCGTGCGATTGTCGGTGAGGCAGTCGACCATGATCGCCGCGCCGTTAATGCCGTAGCCCTCGTAACGGATTTCCTCGTAGTTGACGCCTTCCAGTTCACCGGAGCCGCGCTTGATCGCGCGCTCGACGTTGTCCTTCGGCATATTAGCTTCCTGGGCCTTATCCACCGCAAGGCGCAATCGCGGATTCATCGCAGAGTCGCCGCCACCCAAGCGCGCCGCCACCGTAATTTCCTTGATCAAACGCGTGAAGACTTTGCCCTTCTTGGCGTCGGTTGCGGCCTTTTTGTGTTTGATATTGGCCCATTTGCTGTGTCCAGCCATATTGCGCTCGCTACCTGTGAATCGGTCCCGCGCGCTTAACACGGGACACATGAATAAGAAGCTGCTAATTTTACACGCCCGCAGCCCCTCGCCGCAGTCGAATAAGGAATTCCCATGGCCGCACCCATTCTGATCGCCAAAGCCGCCGAACTAGAACTACAGCTTTTGCCGGCGCTCGCCAATCGCCATGGATTGATTACTGGGGCAACCGGCACAGGCAAAACGGTCACGCTACAAAGCCTGGCCGAAGGTTTTTCCCGCATCGGGGTACCGGTGTTCATGGCCGACGTTAAAGGCGATCTTTCGGGCCTGGCCGCAGCCGGTTCAGCTACGCCCAAGTTGCAAGCTCGCCTCGAAAGCCTGGGATTGGACACCCCGCGGTGGAAAGCGAATCCCGTGATGTTTTGGGACGTCTACGGTCAAAACGGTCATCCCGTACGTGCGACCGTTTCCGAGCTCGGCCCGCTCTTATTGGGCCGCCTGATGGAACTCAACGATACGCAGCAGGGTGTGCTGACGCTGTGTTTCAAAGTCGCTGATGACAATGGTCTGCTGCTGCTCGATCTCAAGGATCTGCGTGCGATGCTTCAATACGCGGGCGACCACGCGGCCGAAATCAAAACGCGCTATGGCAATGTGTCGGCCGCTTCCATCGGTGCCATCCAACGCGGCGTGCTGGAACTGGAACAGCAAGGCGCGGAAAAACTCTTCGGCGAACCGGCGCTGGACATCGCCGATTTGATGCAAACCGACAAAGGCCTGGGCGTGATCAATATTCTGTCGGCCGAAAAACTCATGAACGCGCCGAAACTTTATTCGACTTTCCTGCTGTGGATGTTATCGGAGTTGTTCGAACAACTTCCTGAAGTGGGCGACCTCGATAAACCGAAACTCGTTTTCTTTTTCGACGAAGCACATCTTTTGTTCGACGATGCGCCCAAAGCGCTGGTCGACAAAATCGAACAAGTGGTGCGACTGATTCGCTCCAAGGGCGTGGGCGTGTATTTCGTGACGCAGAATCCGCTCGACGTACCCGATGAAGTACTTGGCCAGCTCGGCAATCGCGTGCAACACGCGTTGCGCGCCTTTACGCCACGCGATCAAAAAGCGGTGAAGACCGCTGCAGAAACGCTGCGCCCCAACCCGAAACTCGATACCGAAGCCGCTATCACCGAACTCGGCGTGGGCGAAGCATTGGTTTCGATGCTCGACGAAAAAGGGCGGCCGAATATCGTGGAGCGCGCATTCGTCGTTCCGCCCGCTTCGCAACTGGGCCCGATCATGGCTGATCAACGCAGCTCGATCATTCAGTCTTCATTGCTCTACGGGCATTACGAAAAAACAATCGACCGCGAATCGGCCTACGAAAAACTCATCGCGCGCGCGGAGAAAGTTGAAGTTCCGGTCACGCAAACCGGCAATGCGCCGTCGCAACAACCTGCTCAAGGCGGCGGCTGGCTCGATGATCTGGGTGGCATTCTGGGCGGCAGCACCGGTCCGCGCGGCGGTCGACGTGAAGGTGCGGTGGAAGCCGCGACCAAAAGCGCCGCGCGCGCGATCGGCTCGCAAATCGGTCGCGAAATCACGCGCGGGGTGTTGGGCTCCATCTTCGGCAAGCGGCGGCGTTGAGGGGAACGGTCTCCACTAACGGACGTTATCGCAACATCGGTCTGTTGCTTGCAGCGGGCGCCGTCCTAGCCTTTTCCGTGCGGCCCATATTCATCAAACTCGCCTATGCCTATGTGCGCG
>DATEEW010000109.1:0-3143 GCA_035280965.1 Burkholderiales bacterium | reverse complement strand
TCGGCTTGCTCTTCGCGCATGCGCTTGATCTCTTCTTTGAGCGTGTTGATTTCGGCGTCCTTGGTCGCCGTGGATTGACGCAACTCGCCTACCTCCTTGTTGAGTCGTTCCACTTCCACGACCTGTGTTTTCACGGACGCTACTTCCGCGACCAACTGCGCGCGTTCGCTCTCGCTCGTGCTGCGCAACTGATCGACTTCCGTACGCATGGAATCCAGCCGCGTCATATTCGTTTTTAGTTCGCTCACATCGCCGTCCAGGCGCGTCACCGCTCCGGCGTCCACATCCTGATTGCTCAGCGGCTTGTCCACCGAGTAGTAGCGCACAACACCGTTTTCTTCGTAAAGCGTGACCTTGTCGCCAGCTCGTAGCAAAGATGGGGCACCGGACAATATGCGAACCGATTCGCGGTTGAAGCCCGGGCTGTAGGTTTTCGTTTCGGTGACAGCGATTGATTTAGCCGCCAGATTGGCCTGGGCAACCTGAGTGTCCTGCCCCACTACTTCGCCGGTGCGCGGTCCAGCGCATTGGAAGGGTTCGAAATCGAAGTTCTCCAGACTTTTTTGCGCGGCGGCCATCATGAAGCGACCGACCATCTTGCCGCGGTCGCGCGGCTCGTCCACCACACAACGGAAATCGGAAAGCTGGAAGAAGTTGGCCACTTTGAAAATCTGTTCAGTTTTGACCCGATCCCGGCCTTCGACGGGTGCGGTGCCCAGATCCAGTTCGATCAGCACTTCGGTGCGGCCGCGCTGCATATTTTCCAGCGGATCGCTTTGCGTGCTTTTGATCAATTGCTGGTCGCGATAGACGCGAAAGAAAGTATCTGGCGTCTCGTCACCGCCGTAATCGCCGTGGTATTCGGCGGTGAGTTGAATCCAGAATGCGCCCTCGACGTTGGTGATTGTCGAACCGAGCATGTCATGAAAACGCGTGTCGCGGTCCCATGCCTCCACCACAAGGTTTGGAACACCTTCCTTGGTGGCGCGATCGATGACGCGACCGGCGATGAGGTAATCGAAATTGGCTGCCATGACGACCTCTTAGAGAATTCTGCAGCAGAAGGCGGCGAAGGCCCGCTTGAACATGGGCAGTATCGGCACTGTGGACAGCCAATAGCTCCAGGTACGGAAGGACTTCGCGTAATGCCGCTTGTTGAAATTGCAAATGTGGTGGACCCGCTTTGCCTTTATTTCCACCGTTCCCAAATAGATCAGATCGTCGGGGCCGCATTCCGGACACTCGACCAGGAACTTGTCGCAGAAGGCATCTTTAAGAGATTGCGCAAAGACGCTGAACAAATCGGTGAAGGCCTGAATGGCGTCGGTGCGATACGGCGGCAGAGTGTTGCCGATTTCCAAAGTGAAGGAAGGCGGCGCTATTGAATCGACTACTGCGACATCGACCAGCGATATGGTGTTCAACATATTGAGCGCCACCACTTGGGAGCCATCCGGCGTCAACGCTATTGACGTTGGCGCTACTTGCAAGGGAACTCTGAAGTTCGAACGCATAATGTTGGTGTTGAATTCATACACCGAGGCCTTGTAGCGGTCCGCGTGAGTGATCCATACCTGACTGCGTGTCGGCAAGACAACGAGGCGGTTCGGATTGTCGAAACCGAGAGCGATCGCGCCGAAAACCACTGCCAACACATCATTAACCCTGAAGAGCATCTTCGGCGCATTGGGCGCTACCGCACCGGTCACATAAAGTGTTCCGTTGTGTTGCTTGATGTCGTCCCCGAATTCGTTGCCAAAAATCGGCGAAGTGAATGGACCCATCGCCAGCGGCGCAAGGGTGATGTACTGGATGCGATTGAAATCGTTGGTATCGACCGCGCCGGTGGAAACAGCCGCATAAGCCCGCAAACCGTCAGCACTGATTTCCAGCAGGCCCGTCGCATTGAAGTTCAGTGCAGGCGAAGGCGTAAGCGAGATTGCATTGGGGACGAGCGTGTAAAGGCCACGCTTGGCAGGCAAGGTTGCGCTACGGCCAATTGCATACAGCGTATTTGGATGCGTCGCATGCACTGCCAGGCGCACAAACTTGATATCGCAAACCACCGTAGTCGGACCCCAGGTGTGACTTTGCCCCGCGCCGATGCTCGCCGTCGCGAATACCGAATCGACGCTGTTGGACATCAAGCCCACGGCATAGAACTCGCTCCCATCCGGCTTGAACGCGATATCCAACACATTGACGTTGGTACCGCCCGGGAAGGTGAGCGCCTCGATCAGTTCGCGCGTGGTGAGATCGAAGACCTGGATCATATTGCCCAGCCCGTAGGTGTAGGCAAAGCGCCCGTCCGGCGAAAGCTTCAGGCGATGGTGAAACTTCCACATGCCGAACAGCGTGTCGATGCCGGGATTCGCCGGATAAGGATACGGCGGGAAGACCTGCAAGTTGTCGAACATGGCGCAATAGGTTTTGCTCGCTAGCAGGTCCTGGAAGTCCTGATGCAGTTGCGCCAGCATGTCGTGCTCGCGCTTGGAAACGAAGATATAAGGACCACTCGACCCGTTGATAAGCTGCCAGAACAGGTTCAAGCAAGTGAGTACGCGTTGATGCTGCGGCGACAAAGGCACCGTCGCATCGGGGAAAGGCAGAAAATTGGCTTTGAAGAAATTGACGTAAGCAAGGATCACGTCCTCGTAGAAATCCTTGATGAGCGTCCCTTCCAGAACGCTGTCCCAAAAGCTTTGAGGCACATGCGGTTCGATTTCGACATCGGCGTCGGCGATAAGGCTGCGCTCGATACGCACTTCGCATTTACCGTCACCCGCGCCGTCGAGTAGCCCTTGTGCATCCGCTTCGGCGACGATGTCGATGGTTTTTTCGCCCGCTACATTGATGGTGTAGCCCTCGCAGTCGATGGCGTAGCCCTTGCCGAGCACGATCTGTTCACGATTCTTGGCGCAACGAAGTTTGAGTCCGCACACCACACCGTAACCATGCAATAGCCGATGATGCAGTCGCAGATCCGCGTTGAGATCCGCGTGGACAAGGGCATCGATGGCTTCCTGTACCGTGCCCACCTCTTCCCAATCCGGCAACAAACCCACGCCTGCGCCCGGATCGTAGGAGACGCGACTGGCGTCTAGCTTCGGCAGCGGCGCGAAACGTGCGCGCATATCTTCGAC
>DATEEW010000108.1:0-16692 GCA_035280965.1 Burkholderiales bacterium | reverse complement strand
ATACTGTTTCGTCAATATGGTCTCGCCGGGCGATAAGGTCATTGTTATGCGCAATGGCGTATTCGGCGGCCGCATGATCGAAAACGTCGAGCGATGCGGCGCGACACCCATCATTGTCGAAGACGCGTGGGGCGCGCCTTGTGATCCGCAAAAGCTGGAAGACGCATTGAAGGCCAACCCTGACGTGCGCCTCGTAAGTTTCGTGCATGCCGAGACATCCACCGGTGTTGAGTCCGACGCACGGACGCTCATCGATGTTGCGCACCGGTACGATGCGTTGACCATCATGGACGCCGTTACCTCGCTAGCCGGTTCGCCGGTGCTTGTCGACGAATGGGATTGCGATGCGGTGTATTCGGCCAGTCAGAAATGCCTATCCTGCACGCCGGGCCTCTCGCCGGTAACTTTCAACGACCGCGTTGTCGACTTCGTCAAAGCGCGTAAAGACAAAATCCATAGCTGGTTTATGGATATGAATCTGCTGCTGGGCTACTGGGGTAATACCACGCGCACTTATCACCATACAGCGCCGACCAATAGCCTTTACGCTTTGCATGAAGCGTTATTGATACTGAAGGAAGAAGGTATCGAAGCATCTTGGGCGCGCCACCAGCGTCATCATCAAGCGCTGAGAGCGGGCTTGGAAGCCATGGGCCTACGTTATCTGGTCAAAGAAGGCTCGCGTTTGCCGCAAATGAATGCAATCCATATCCCTTCACGCCTCTCAGACCGCGAGGCAGACGTGCGCAAGCGCCTGCTGACGGAATTCAATATGGAAATCGGCGCCGGTCTGGGTCCCCTGGCGGGCAAGATCTGGCGTATCGGCTTGATGGGTTATTCGTGCAAACCCGAAAACGTAATGTTGTGTCTGTCGGCATTGGGTTCGGTCATGGACGACATGGGCCATCCGATTCATGTCGGCGATGCCGAAGCGGCGGCGCATCATACCTATGCCCAATTGCATGCCAAGGCGGCTCAGCAGAAAAAACGGCAAGTCACTACGGCGGCGTAAGCCGCGTCGAACTCCGAAACGGCGGGTGCATCGCATCCGCCGTTTTTCTTTGGCCCTTCGCAATATCCGAAGGGCTGCGATATGCTAAAAATTAACCAGCGCGGCAACGAGTGTCGGATCACGACCGGTACGATGGATGCAAGCGATATTTATCAAGGAACTTTCGCGTAGTTGGACTATCCACCACGCGAGCGGTATTTCGTAGGAAGATAAGGAAATGAATCAGGAAGAGCGCGTCGCACAATTTCGCTTGGCTTTGCTGGCTTATTTTGCCAACGGCACCAAAGACGAACGGGAACTGGTCCAATTGCGTCGTGTGCTGGAAACCTTGTCTCCAGTAATCGGTGCCAATCTGTCGTTGATTCTGCAAGAGGTGCAATTAAAACGTTGCTCGATTCAGACGGCAGTCGCTGCGCTAATTCGACCTGAATACCGTCAACTGGCATACGAGTCCGCAGTTTGCGTTTGCGATGTGGACGGTATACATAGCGATACCGAACACCGCTTCCTGGAAGACCTGCGCATTGCGCTTGCGCTCGATGTGCGGTCGGCGCGTTCCTTTGAGCGCACTGCCGGGGCGATCGCCGATTTGACGCTCCAGCCGGACCCCGTACGTGGTTTTTCAGCCCCGGCGGACGCTCGTGATTCGGAGGCGCTTGATCAAAGCATTCAAGCGGTCGCTGCTTTTTGCGGCGCGTTAGCACACGTCGGCACGGCGCTCACCGGCATGGCGATCATTCCCAGCCAAATGAAAATGATTTACCGAGTGGCGAAAGCCTACGGCGAAGAAAGCGCGCGGGGGCAGATCAAGGATTTGATGGTGGTTTTCGGCGCGGCAGCTTTACCGCAGTACATCGAGAACTTCGGCTACGCCCTCGCCGACCAGCCCGGCCAGGCTGCTGCCGGAGCGTATGCGAACACCTACGCATTGGGTCATGCGGCAAAATTCTATTACGCGTCCGACATCGATGTGGAATTGCAGCAACTGCACGAGCGTTTCGAAGAGTTCTCTGCTGAAGGGCGCCGATCTGGCGAAGCGCATGCTGCGGAAATTGCCGACCAATCGCGCATTCTCAACTCCAACGAATTACTCAGCCTCTTGCGTCAGCGCTGAAGCGGGGGATCCCGCTTTCGATGTATTCAATAGCGGCGTGCATTGCGCCGGTCGTTACAACACCCCCTTCTTATGTTCATGACCCGCAGCATGCTGCGCGATATTTTTCGACTAGCGGCGCCGGTGTTCATTGCGCAAATCGCGATCATGGCCAACGGCTTGGTCGATACGCTCATGGCCGGTCGATACGGAACTGTCGACCTGGCTGCGGTGGGCATCGGCGCGAGCATCTACGTTACGTTGTTCGTCACGTTAAACGGCATACTGATTGCGTTGACTCCCATTTGCGGTCAACTGTTCGGGGCAGGCCGGTATACGGAAATCGGTGAAGAAGTTCGGCAAAGCCTGTGGTTCGCGCTGGGGTTGACCGCGCTTTCACTGTTCATGCTTGCTCACCCGGAACCGTTGTTTCGACTGGCTGGTTTGACAGGCGAAGTCGAATCGAAGACGCGAGCCTACCTGGAAGCTATCGCTTGGGGTGTGCCGGCGGCTTATGCGTTGCGTGTGTTCCAGGGCTTCTCCACCGCGATCTCCGAGCCGCGCCTGGTCATGTTGCTGAATCTCTGCGGCTTGGCGCTCAAAGTGCCGTTAAACGGGCTATTGATGTACGGCGGTTTCGGACTTCCTGCGATGGGCGGTGCCGGCTGTGCGCTCGCTACATCCTTGATCGCATGGTTGATCTGCGTCGTGGCGTGGATTGCTTGCGCCACACAGTCTGAATACACAGCCTTCGAAGTATTCAAGCGTTGGAGTTGGCCACGTGCAAAAGCACAATGGCAACTGATCGCGCTAGGCGGGCCGATCGGGTTTACTTTTCTGGTCGACGTTACGGCTTTTACATTCATGGCTTTGTTCATTGCGCGTTTCGGGGTGCTTTTTGCGGGAGCGCATCAAATCGCGGCCAACGTGACGGCCTTGTGTTTCATGCTGCCGTTGGCTCTAGGCAATGCAACGGCCGTGTTATGTGCACAAGCCATCGGCGCGGGGGAATATGGACGTGCGAAGCAGATCGGCTGGCACGGGATCCTCATGGGATTCGGTGCTGGACTAGCCGTTGGCTTGCTCATTTATGTTGGAGCAGGCCCGATTGCCAGGCTTTATACCAATGATCCTGCAGTGCGCGATGTCGCGACGACCCTCTTGCTCTTTGTGAGTGCCTATCATTTATACGATGCAATACAGGCAGTGGCGGTTAACGTGCTGCGTGCCTACCGCAGGACATTTCTTCCCATGCTGTTCTACGGCATTGCATTGTGGGGGCTTGGTTTAGGCGGGGGCTATTTGCTTGGGATCGAAGGCTGGCTGAATGAGGGTGTCCCGATGAGAGCGGCCGGTTTTTGGACCGGCGGCCTGGTGGGGATGGGTCTCACTGCTTTACTGGGCTGCGCTTATTTTCTGGTTGTAAGCAGGGCGTCTGCACGTCGCGCTACACCAACGGCCTAGCCCGGAGGCGCAATATCCAAGATGGACGGTACTGTCCACAATGTCGCAAATACTTGGAGAACCCCAATGAATGCGTCCGACAAAAACTTTTTTTACTTGGGGGCCGAAGCATGGCCCGGCGGAATGAGTGTGCCTTGCGAAACATCCGAAGCGCAGTGGGTGAACCGTCCCCGCAGGCGTCTGGCTTTTCGTCTGATTTTTGCAGCCTCTGTCGTGGCCGCTGGTTGTGCCGCGATTTATCTGATCGCAGATGAAGCCAGTCCGCTCCATCAGGCTGCCGCACTACTTTAATCAGCGCCGCGCTTAAGCTTGAAGTTGATCAGTGTTCGCAGCTTCGCAGGCAGAACGGGTTTGAGCAAAAGATGAAATCCGTGCAGCTTCGCCTCTTCGATACGATCCGGCGTCGTACTGCCTGTCACGAGAATGGCCGGAATTTCTGGATCGAGCGCTTGGCGGAGTTTTTCGACCACCGTCGTTCCGGTGTAGCCGTCGCCCAAACGATAGTCCGCGATAATGAGATCCGGCAAGCGTTCGGCCTGATGCACCCGCTCCAGCACATCGGCGCCCGTAGTGGAGCCGATCACTTCGGCGCCCCAGCTGTTAAGTAAAACGCGCATGCCTTCGACGATGGCGCCCTCATCGTCAATCACCACGATTAGTTTCCCTCTCAAATCGAGCGCATGTGTTTCCGCATTCGTATTATTTTCATTCTTTCTATGCGTTATGTGACCGCGCGGCAATTCAAGTTTGAATACTGATCCTTTACCCGGTATGGAATGCATATTCATATTGGCGCCCAACAAGTTGGTGAGACGGCGCACGATGGACAAGCCCAGCCCCAACCCCTTACGACTGGTGCGTTCCGGATTTCCGATTTGATAGAACTCTTCGAAGACGCGTTCACGTTGCTCCGGCGCGATTCCGACGCCGGTATCCCATACTTCCACGCTTAAAAGATTGCCACGCGGCCGGCAGCCAACCACGATCCCGCCCTCTTCGGTGTATCGAATGGCGTTGGAGACCAGATTGCGCAGGATGCGCTCCAACAGCATGGGATCGCTATGAATAACCTGCCCGCTCGGGACAATTCTTAACGACAAGCCTTTCTCGAATGCCTCAGGCTCGAATTCCAGGCGTAGGCGATCGAGAACGCGGTTGATATGGAAATCCGTAGGCTCGGCCCGAATGACGCCAGCATCGATTTTGGATATGTCGAGCAATTCGTTGAATAGTCCTTCCAGGGCGTCGACGGATGCGTTGATGCTGTTCACCACGTTGAGCACTTCGGGGTCGTGGATTCTTTCGGTAAGCGCTGCGGCAAACAGACCCATTGCGTGCAGCGGCTGGCGCAAATCGTGACTAGCCGCCGCGAAGAACTGGGTTTTGGACCGATTGGCGGCTTCGGCCTGCATCCGCGCCTTGTCGGCGATTTCGCGTTGGCGTCTCAAAGCCACGATCAGGTCCAGATTTTCAAAACGGCGGCGGATGGATTCGTAGCCGCTCACGTTCGTGCGCCGTCCGAAACTCAAGCCGATAAACAAAGCGATTGTCGTCGGCACCACCAGCGCCAGTTCGTGCGGGGTGCCGCCGATGGTCGCGCGAACGATAAATGGCGTCAGGGTCAGCAGAATGAGCGGATAAAAAGCGGGTGCGAAAATGGACAGGGCCTGGATCGATAGGGATGCGACCGCGAACAGCACCATGCACAGATAGGTCTGTACCACCGAATCGGGTGCATAGAACAGCACGCCCGCGCCCCCCCACAACATGCCTGCCACGATGGTTGTGACGATATACCGCCGCCCCCAGTAAGGCGCTTCGGTGGGATCCGGGTTGGCTTTCAGGTAATTGCGATAGTGAAAAATCCGAAACCCCTGGTGCGCAACCATGGCAACCAGCCAGCCCAACTGAAACAAAATCGGCACGTCGTTGCGCACTACCCAGAGCAAGGATGCCGCCGCCACCAAAGAACCGATCGCTATGGTGGGCGAATACAAATAAACGGCGCGAATTTGTTCGGCTCGAATTTTTTGGCCGATGGAGGGGGCGCCGAAGGTATCAGGAACGCCTTTGTAGTTGGCGAGAGGCGCGGAGGCGATGGTGGTTTGTGCGGCCACGAGGGAAGGGGACTTGGGTGTGGAGCTGTTGCGGTCGCGTTATTGCGGTTTTGCCCGGCCGAGCCCACCGTCCAACTGTAGGCCGAGGCGGCTGGCCTCAATGACTGCTTGCGTGCGCGTACTCACATTCAAGGCTCTCAAAATCGCTGCGACATGGATTTTGACCGTCCCCTCCGCCAACCCTAGTTCACGGCAGATCAACTTGTTCGGTTTGCCCTGCAGGATCAATCCCAGTACCTGGCTTTGCCGCTCGGTCAATCCCAAGTCGCGCGGATTCATGGCCCCGTTCGTAGCCGTGCGTGAAGCGGGGGCCGCCGGCTCTTCCATGCTTTCCCGTTGGGAAAAGGCTTCCATAGGCAAATAAACGCCCCCGGACAGTACAAGGCGCAATGCCTGCAGCATCACCGAATTGGTGGAGCGTTTGGGGATAAAGCCCATGGCTCCTAGGTCAATCGCCTGTAGCACGTCTTCTCTGCGATCCGAGCCGGAAATGACCACCACGGGGACGGTGGGGTAGCTTTCGCGCAGTTCTACTAGGAAGTCGAGGCCGCGGACGCCCGGCAGGTTCAAATCCAACAACAAAAGACCGGCGTCCGCGTGATTTGCGAGCAGTTTTCGGCCGGCTTCTGCCGACTGGGCTTCAAAGCACTGTACGTCGGCATCCAATTGCCGCAGGACGTGCTGCAATGCTTCCAAAATCAGTGGGTGATCGTCGACGACGAGGATCTTCACGAGTGCTCCCTCAGGCAGAGTGTTTTTATTGTTTTAGGGGCATGGTAGCAGGGCATTTTCAAATTTCCTATTAAACCCCAAAACAGCGAGAATGGTCGGTTCTGTCGTACGCCAGCGACATTCTGATCCTGGGCGCATCCATTGCAATCCTTAGGATATTCGCAGCACGCATTAGCGTGAGCAGGATTACGCAAATATTCGAAGCTTGCCCTTTTTTCGCCCGAATTGATCGTTAAGCTCCGTACTTCCAAAACAAGTGATGCCTTTACCCCTGAGGAAATGCAAGTGGAACTCAATACAAAAACAAGCGGCTGGGCAGTCCTGGCCGATTTCGCCGGCGCTCTCGGAATAGCCCTTGCCGGCGGTGTCGGATTCAGTATCGCCGCAGGCTGCGTAGTTGTAATGCTTGCAGGTTAATCTGGCAAGACGACGTCGACGGGCCGTTCGCTTCGATTTAACGGCCTTCCAACACCTCAGAGAGAACACCGAACAGTTCCACCGTCGCGTCGATCTCGTCGCGATTGATGGATACGCTTTCCACGTTAATCCCCAGCGGAATGTGGCCGGCGTAATCCTGGTCGAGAATCTCTTTCAAGTTATCGCGACAAATTGCGATAGATTTTTGCAAGGGATTGGCTGAATCCAGGATGCTTCGTTCGCATTCGGGCGTCACCCGCACCCCCAACCACTTGATGAAGGCCATCGTTTTTTCGCGCCCGCAAGGGGCAAATGTGAAAACGATTCTGCGAGGCGGCACACCCGCTCCCTTGCAATCCCTCAAATAATCTTTCAGTACACGCACGGTCGGTTCAGCGTGATAGACCGTCTGCGAAATGAAGTAACTGCAACCCTCGAAGCCCTTAACCAACAGTCGCGCCGCTTCACTGCGGTCGGGAGTGTCCCGTTCGGCAATCAATACGCCACCTAGGCAGAAATGGGCGGGATGTTGTTTCGCCTGCGCGATCGCCTGCGGGAGGGTAAGGCTGTAGCGAATTCCCGAGGTCGGGCGACCTACGATCGATAAAAAGCGAATATCGGAATCGCGCGCGGTTTCGCCCAACCAACGGCCCCATTGCGCCTCGTCCAACTCGCCGAGGCTTTTGTAATTGATTGCCGGCAGGCCCGAACGCTCCATTAACAAGCGCGAATAGGCGCGTGGATCAACCGTACCGGTGAAGGGGAAAGGGCGTGGAATGCTGGTGCGACCAGATTCATCTTGAATGTCATAAACGATGAGGCCGTCCACCGGCAATCCGCTTAAACGGCCCACCAACTTTTCGGCGGCTTCGGCGACAACCTGGTCGCTGGAGCCGATGCGGGGTGGCGTGCTGCCGTAGAGCCGCAGTCGACGGGTGCGGTCTTCCAATTGGGCGCGCAACAAGTTCGCTGCTGTGGAAACTTGCATGGTCAATCCGTTTAAAGCATAAGAAAGCGCGCGGCTTTAGGCCGCGCGCCTAGTGCGATCGAAAAGCCTGCAAGCTCAATAGCGGTAATGATCCGGTTTATAAGGACCGTCTTTGGACACGTCAATGTATCGCGCTTGTGCATCCGTCAATTCGGTCAGCTGCGCGTTCAGCTTCTTCAACTGAAGCAAGGCAACTTTTTCGTCCAGATGCTTGGGCAATACATATACGCCCACCGGATATTTTTCCGTGTTGCAGAAAAGTTCGATTTGCGCGATGGTCTGATTCGCGAAGGATGAGCTCATCACATAGGAAGGATGGCCGGTGCCGCAACCGAGATTCACGAGTCTACCTTCCGCAAGCAAGATGATTCGCTTGCCGTCGGGGAAAATGATGTGGTCGACCTGCGGCTTGATGTTCTCCCACTCATACTGCTTGAGGTTTGCGACATCGATTTCATTGTCGAAGTGGCCGATGTTGCAGACGATGGCCTGATCTTTCATTTTCTTCATGTGGTCGTGCGTAATCACATGGAAGTTGCCGGTGGCAGTGACAAAAATATCGGCTTTGTCGGCGGCGTAATCCATCGTCACGACGCGATAGCCTTCCATCGCCGCTTGCAGCGCGCAGATCGGATCGATTTCAGTTATCCACACCTGCGCCGACAAAGCGCGCAAGGCTTGTGCAGAACCTTTGCCCACATCGCCATAGCCGGCGACCAAGGCAACCTTGCCGGCCACCATCACGTCGGTGGCGCGCTTGATGCCATCCACCAGCGATTCGCGGCAGCCATAGAGGTTATCGAATTTCGACTTGGTGACCGAGTCGTTGACGTTGATGGCGGGGAAAGCGAGGCGGCCTTCCTTATGCATCTGATACAGGCGTTTCACACCCGTAGTCGTTTCTTCAGTCACGCCTTTGATTTTTGCGAGGCGTGTCGAATACCACTTCGGATCCTTGGCCAGTTTTGCCTTGATCGAAGCGAATAGCAGCGTTTCCTCTTCGCTGGTGGGATTGTGTAAAACGGATTGATCGGTTTCGGCTTTGCTGCCTAGATGCAGCAATAGTGTCGCATCGCCGCCGTCGTCCAGAATCATGTTGGAATAGCCGCCGTCAGGCCATTCGAAAATCTTGTGGGTGAAATCCCAGTAGGCTTCCAGCGATTCGCCTTTGAATGCGTAAACTGGCGTGCCCGTCGCGGCGATCGCAGCCGCCGCATGATCCTGGGTCGAATAAATATTGCAGGAAGCCCAGCGCACTTCGGCTCCCAGCGCTTGCAAGGTTTCGATCAGGACGGCGGTCTGAATAGTCATATGCAGACTGCCGGTGATGCGCGCCCCGCGCAAAGGTTGGAGCGCGGCGTATTCCTGGCGAATGGCTATGAGACCGGGCATTTCAGTCTCGGCGATTTTGATTTCTTTGCGGCCCCAGTCGGCCAGGCCGAGATCGGCCACTTGAAAGTCTTTGAAGTCCTTGCTTTGCAGTACGGCGCTCATACGTTCTCCGTTCAAGAATGAAAATGAACGGGCGCCGTTGCTACATGATCCGCTGCGCCAAGCCTGGCCGTTTTCAAGGAAACGACTGCAGCGCCCCTCGGGGCAGCGGAGAATTACGAGGCCGTTATTTTAAACCAGCATCGGCACGGAGTGCTTGCGCTTTATCGGTCCGCTCCCAGGTAAATTCCGGCTCGTCCCGGCCAAAATGGCCATAAGCGGCGGTTTTTTCGTATATCGGGCGCAACAGGTCCAGCATTTGGACGATGCCTTTGGGGCGCAAGTCGAAATGTTTTTGAACAAGTTCGGCGATTAATTCGTCAGCCACTTTGCCGGTGCCGAAGGTGGTCACCATGACGCTGGTGGGGCGCGCCACGCCGATTGCATAAGACACTTGTACTTGGCACTTAGTGGCCAAGCCGGCAGCCACCACGTTTTTCGCCACATAGCGCGCGGCATATGCGGCTGAACGATCCACTTTGGAAGGATCTTTGCCGGAGAACGCACCGCCACCGTGCGGCGCCGCGCCCCCATAGGTATCGACAATAATCTTGCGGCCGGTAAGGCCGCAATCGCCTTGCGGGCCACCCACAACGAAGCGACCGGTCGGATTGATCAGATATTGAATTCCTTTGGCCAGCATGTTGGCAGGTAGCACCGGTTTGACGATTTCTTCAATGACTGCTTCGGTGAGTTGCCTGTGCTCGATTTCAGGGTGGTGTTGGGTGGATAGCACTACCGTATCGATTTCTGTGGGCTTGCCATCCACATAACGCACCGTAACTTGCGACTTGGCGTCGGGGCGCAGCCAGGGTAAACGGCCGTCACGACGTAGTTCGGACTGTCGTTCGACCAATCGATGCGATAAATAAATCGGCAAGGGCATCAGCTGCGGCGTCTCGTCGCAGGCGAAACCGAACATCATCCCTTGGTCGCCCGCACCTTGTTCAAGATTCAGGCCCTTCCCTTCGTCCACGCCCTGTGCGATGTCGGGAGACTGCTTGTCGTAAGCCACTAGGACCGCGCAACCTTTGTAGTCGATACCATAATCGGTATTGTCGTAACCGATGCGCTTGATCGTGTTGCGGGCGATGGCGTGATAGTCGACCACTGCGTTGGTGGTGATTTCGCCGGCTAGCACGACGAGACCTGTATTGCATAGGGTTTCAGCGCCGACGCGCGCATATTTGTCCTGAGCCAAAATGGCGTCGAGGATCGCATCGGAAATCTGGTCTGCGACTTTATCGGGATGGCCTTCGGATACCGACTCGGAAGTAAAAAGGTACTGGCTCATGGGTCTCGCGCTAGAAAAATAAGGTTGGTGGATTTCGCTAATGCACTTTGCGTACGCGGCCCGCTTTTAGCGAAGAGGCGCCGGAATTACCGCGAAGGCGCTGAAGCAAGCCTGGCAGCAAAGCACGGAGTCTAACAAAGAACATTCCGTGCCTGAAAACCTGTCGGGCTTGCGCAGGGGACAATCGGCATGTATTAGTGTCGATCATGGTATTTAACAATCCCTCTATGGATGCATTGCGCACCTTACTTGTGCGGGCGCGTCGCATTGCGGTGGTGGGATTTTCCCCGCGGACCCATCGTCCCAGTTACCGGATCGCAGCGGGGCTTCAAAAAGTGGGCTACCACGTTATCCCAGTTCGGCCCGGCATCTCCGAGGGCCTCGGCGAAAAGGCTTATCCGACGATTGCGTCACTGGATGACGTGCCGGACATCGTCAACGTGTTTCGCAGCGCGGAGTACGTGGAACCGATTGTCGAAGATTGCATTCGCTTGGGCGCTAAAACTTTGTGGTTGCAAGATGACATCGTTAACGAGCAGGCCGCGCAACGCGCAGCACAGGCCGGCATCACGGTCGTGATGGACCGTTGTATCCTTCGCGATTACTACAGCCTTTGTGCGTGATGAAGCTCAAGTTCAGCAAAATGCAGGGCCTGGGAAACGATTTCGTCGTTTTCGACGGTGTGCGCCAGCGCGTGGAATTGAATGCCGACCGCATTCGACGCATTGCCGATAGGCATTTCGGTATTGGGTGCGATCAAATTCTCCTTGTCGAACCATCCCAAAACAGCGAAGCCGATTTCCGTTATCGAATTTTCAACGCCGATGGCGGTGAAGTGGAACAATGCGGCAATGGCGCGCGTTGTTTCGTTCGTTTTGTGCGCGATCAAGGGTTGACGGACAAAGAATCCATTCGCGTCGAAACGCTGAGTGGATTGATCACGCCGCGACTGGAAAGCGACGGCCGCGTGACTGTGGACATGGGAACGCCGATTTTCGAACCACAACGCATCCCCTTTATTGCCGATCGAGAAGCGCCGACTTATGCGCTAGAGATTGACGGTGCGGTGGTCGAAATCAGCGCGTTGTCGATGGGAAATCCGCACGCCGTGCAAATTGTCGCCGACGTGGATCATGCTCCGGTGTCGCTCCAAGGCCCCTTGATCGAAAAACATCCGCGTTTTCCGCAACGCGTGAACGCGGGATTTATGCAGATCGTGGATCGCTCTCGCATCGCGTTGCGCGTATACGAACGCGGCGCCGGCGAAACACTCGCTTGCGGCACCGGTGCGTGTGCTGCGGTTGTCGCCGGGATAAAACTTCGCTTGCTGAGTGAGAAAGTATGCGTACAAACACGCGGCGGGGAATTGACGATCGAATGGCGGGGCGCGGACAATTCGCAACTGCCCGTGTATATGACCGGGCCGGCCGAAACGGTGTTCGAGGGAGAAGTGATTGTCTGAAATTGAAAGCCTGAGCGCGGAGGCGATTGCGCGTTATCTGGAAGAAAACCCGGCGTTTTTCGAACGCTACGCCGACTTGTTGCATCGCGCTCAAATCCCCAATCCGCATGGAGGCGCGATCGCACTGTCGGATCGTCAAGTCAAAAGCCTGCGCGAAAAAAATCGCGCACTCGAAGGCAAGCTGGGCGAACTGATTCAATTCGGTGAAGAGAACGACACCACAAGCGAGCGGGTGCATCAGCTTGCGCTCGCTTTTGTGGGGGCGAATAACTTTGCCGAAGTCTTGCATGCCTTATACGAACAAATGAGTTTGCGTTTGCAAGTGCCTTATGTGGCGATGCGCTTATGGCAAGGAACCGGTGAAGGCCCCGAGTTCTGGCCGGTTGGCCCCGAATTGCGCGAATTCGCGGAAAAATTGGAAGGCCCCTACTGTGGCCCCAATCATAATTTCGAGGCCGTCAGTTGGTTTGGCGATACGGCGCCGGTTCGCTCGGTCGTGTTCATGCCTCTAAAAGATGGCCCGCGCGCAATCGGATTGCTGGCGTTGGGCAGTGAAGACGAGCGGCGCTTCTATGCCGATATGGGTACGCTTTATCTGGAGCGTATCGGCGAGTTGGCCAGCGCCGCCGTGCTGCGCGTCCTTTGAATGGAAAAGGCGGCCGCCCTCACGGACGCCGGCGCACGTGAGACGCTGATTGCCGCCTACCTCGCGCATTTAAAAGCGCAACGTCGTTTAAGTCCCGCCACGTTGAAGGGCTATGCGCGCGGCTTGCACGAGTTCATTGCACTCATTGGCATTCAAGCATTGGATCAGCTCGAAGCGACACATATCCGTCGCTTGGTGGCGCAGCTCCACGGACGCGGCTTGCATGGTCATACCATCGCGCACATGCTTTCCTCGTGGCGTGGTTTCTATACCTGGTTGGTGCGACAACACGCTTTCGAACGTAACCCCTGCGTCGGCATCCGAGCGCCAAAGACAGCAAAGCGCTTACCGCGCGTATTGGGCCCCGATGAAGCCAATCAACTGCTCGAAGCACAAGCCGACGATGAGCAGGAAGCGCGCGATCTGGCGATGTTCGAATTGTTTTATTCCTCCGGTTTGCGTCTGGCCGAACTGTGCGCACTGAATATGAGCGATTGCCACGCGATCCTCGAACAGAATGAAGTGACAGTGGTAGGCAAAGGCTCCAAAACGCGCACGGTACCAGTCGGCCGCAAAGCGGTAGAAGCATTGCGCGGGTGGCTCAATCTCAGGTCGCAACTGGCGAAGCCCGAGGAGAAAGCTTTGTTCGTCGGAGCGCGTGGGGCACGCATCAGCACCGGCGTTTTAGGCGCGCGGTTGAATCGCTGGGCGCGGAAGCGTGGTCTCAGCCAGCATGTCCATCCACATATGCTGCGTCATTCTTTCGCTTCACATGTGCTTCAATCTTCCGGCGATTTGCGCGCAGTGCAGGAAATGCTTGGCCATGCCAGCGTTTCGACGACGCAAATTTATACACATCTGGATTTTCAGCATCTTGCTCTCGCGTACGACAAGGCCCATCCACGCGCGAAAAAGAAATGAAACAACCTAGCGTGTATTTGAAGGCCGGCAAGGAAAAAGCGATGAGCCGCCGGCATCCTTGGATTTTTTCAGGCGCCATCGATCGCGTGGAAGGCCAGCCCGAATTGGGTGGTTCCGTGAGCGTGCGGACGCAGAGCGGCCAGTTTCTGGCCTGGGCCGCCTATAGCCCTCAATCGAAAATTCGCTGTCGAGTCTGGTCGTGGACCGAAAGCCGACGCATCGACGCGGCACATGTGCGGGAGCTGGTGCGTGCCGCCGTCGCTTATCGACACGACCTCGGACTTGGCGCGCAAGCCTGTCGTCTGGTGCATGGTGAAGCGGATGCCCTGCCCGGCGTAATTTGTGATCGTTACGGCGATTTATTGGTACTGCAATTGACCTCCGCGGGCGCAGAGCGGTGGCGCGATGCGTTAGTCGAAGCGTTGCAGTCGGAAACGGGATGTACGCGCATTTACGAACGCTCCGATGTGGACGTACGCGAAATCGAAGGGCTTGAGTTACGTCGCGGCTGGCTGCGCGGCGATGGCGCGACTGAAATCGAAATCGACGAAGGCGGGGTCCGTTATTGGGTCGATGTGGCGCGCGGACAAAAAACCGGTTTTTATCTGGACCAACGCGACAATCGCGCGCTCATTCGAACCCTCGCTCAAGGTCGCGAAGTGCTGAATTGTTTTTGTTATACGGGCGGCTTTTCGCTGGCGGCCATGGCTGGCGGGGCCAAAAACGTGTTGTCGATCGATAGTTCCGCGGAAGCTTTGAACACGGCGCGGCAAAACGTCGCAATGAATGGCTACGACGAGACTCTAATGCACTGGCAGGAAGCCGATGTCTTTCAGGCCTTGCGAGAGTTGCGAAATGCGGGTCGGCAATTCGAGTTGATCGTACTCGACCCGCCTAAATTTGCGCCGACTATCGCGCATGCCGAAAAAGCGGCGCGCGCGTACAAGGACATCAATCTGTGGGGCCTTAAATTGCTTAGGCCCGGTGGTTTGCTGGCCACTTTTTCGTGTTCCGGCGGTATTTCGCTGGAATTGCTGCAAAAGATTGTGGCGGGTGCTGCGTCCGATGCGGAAGTGGATGCGCGCATACTTGAGCGCTTTCAAGTCGCGCCAGATCATCCGATACGGATGAGCTTCCCCGAAGGGGAGTATCTTAAAGGGCTGTTATTGAAAAGAATTTAACGAAAGCCCGAAAAAATGAAAGGCAAGGCGAAAAGCGCTTGAGCTTTTTCCGAAACGGTGTTCTCCTACCGCCCCTTGGATACCGCCCAAACGGTGAAAAGGCGGTGGAATTGCCTGTTTCGAACGTACCTTTTCACAGGCTTCCGGTATATTTGTCCAGACCGCTCATAGCGGAAGGTTAAGCGGCTTCGGCCGTATGTGTTTAAGCAAGGACGCACAATGTCTCGTCAAACTGCAGTGAAAAAAAACGAAAACTCGGAAGGCCCGATCAGCGAGCAGGAGTTGTTGAAAATGTCCGAGGCTGACTATATGAACCCGGCGCAGCTCGCTTTCTTCAAAGACAAGCTGCAGGTGATGAAACAGCAGTTGATCGATAACGCCGGTGCGACGTCCGAGCACCTGCGCGAAAACGATATGGTTCCTGATCCGGCCGACCGCGCGACCATCGAAGAAGAGCATGCGCTGGAATTGCGCACTCGTGACCGCGAACGCAAGTTGATGAAAAAAATCGACGAGTCGTTGATGCACATCGAAGACGGCAGCTACGGTTGGTGCGAAGAGACCGGAGAACCCATCGGTATTCCTCGCTTGTTGGCACGGCCTACCGCGACGCTGTCCGTAGAAGCCCAGCAACGCCGCGAACTCAAGCAGAAGATGTACGGCGATTAAACCGCTGCCGCGCGCAACGCGGCTCTCGATTGATCGCAACCGATTTCAGCGCACTTCCCTCCCCCCGCTTTCCTTGCCAGCCTACTGCTGTTTTCAGCAAGGCGGACTCGTCTATCTATGCCTCACGCATCTAGATGGAACGCAGCATGAAGGCGATGTTAGCGCGCGTTGCGTAACCGCGACCTTAGCGATACCTCCAACTAAAACCGATGAAATCCATCCATCGCCGCGAGCCTGAACGGCAGGTCGCGCGAGGGCGGTGTCGGTGGAAATTTTTGCTGAACGGCAGCAGCATTTGCTCAACGGCGAAATCCGTTCGGCGACTTCCTTTTTCGAGAATCTAGCGCCGTCGTCGCCCGCTTATTCAGCGTCGCATGCGGGCTGCATTTAGGTGTTCGACAGAGTTGCGCAGCTTGCCACGCGTTGTAGACTAAAGCCCTATAGCGCGGAGCCAATCTGCCGATGAGCTTATGTAAGGACCTTTGGACTGCGGCTTGCTTGCGCATTACGCCGCGTTCCCAGCTTTTGTTTGCTGCCGCCCGCCCGGCAGCTATGGTAGAAAAGCGGTTCTCTTGATCAACAAGCCAGACTAATCAACCGGTTCCGCCTTGGCCTTCTCCTTATTTAATAAAAAGCAGCCGCCCAACCCCAAAGGGGCAACTGCAAAAGCAGTTAAAGCGCCGGCTAAGAAAGCGGCTGGGGGGCCTGCTGCGCCCCAACCGGTTGTAGAAGAAGAAGGTTTTACCCTCGATTTCACCAGCTACGGTGTTCAGGCCGAAGAAAAGACTGCCGCTGCTGCTGCGCCCATCGAAAAAGCGGCTCCCATGCCGAAGATCGGTTTGGACTTCGCCGCATTAGCCGCCGGTAGTCCGGCATCGGAGCCACCGGCCGAGTTGGAAGCCAAGGCGCCGGCAGCACCTGCGCCTGTGGCAAAAGCACCCGTGCCGGCCGCTCCTGTCGCCAAGGCCCCCGCGTCACCTGCACCTATGGCCAAGGCCCCCGCGTCACCTGCACCTATCGCCAAGGCCCCCGCGTCACCTGCACCTATCGCCAAAGGGCCGAACTCAATAGGCCTTGATTTCTCCGCTTTTACTGAAAAAGCGGAAGCGACGCCTCCACCGGTAGCCAAAGCCCCGGCACCGCCTGCGCCTGTGGCAAAAGGACCCGCGCCGGCTGCACCTGTCTCAAAGGCCCCCGCGTCACCT
>DATEEW010000107.1:0-3850 GCA_035280965.1 Burkholderiales bacterium | reverse complement strand
AGGCATTCAACCGCTGGTCGATCGCGCCATGGTTGCCTTGAAAGAAGCGGGTGCGATGCCCCAAGTCTTTGGCGTGCCGACCGTGACCGACGGCATCGGCATGGGGACCGAAGGGATGAAGTATTCGCTCGTCTCGCGCGAAGTCATTGCCGATTGCATCGAGACTTCAGTCAATGGACAGTCGATGGACGGCGCGCTGATATGCGGCGGCTGCGATAAGAACATGCCGGGCGGCATGATCGCGCTCGCGCGTATCAACGTGCCGGGCATTTATGTGTACGCGGGCACTATCAAGCCGGGCAAATGGAAAGGGCAGGACCTCACTGTCGTGAGCCCCTTCGAGGCGGTCGGCGCCTATGCCGCCGGCAAGATGAGTCAAGAAGATTTCATCGGCATAGAAAAAAATGCCTGTCCCACCGTAGGCGCGTGCGGCGGTATGTACACCGCCAACACCATGTCGTCTTCATTCGAGGCCTTGGGCATGAGTTTGCTCGGCTCTTCGCAAATGGCCGCGCCCGACGCGGAAAAGGCGGATTCGGCTGCGGATTCCGCGCGCGTATTGGTGAATGCGATCCGCAAGAACATCCGTCCGCGCGACATCATCACGCGCAAGTCCATCGAAAACGCGGTGGCACTGATTATGGCCACGGGGGGTTCGACCAATGCGGTGCTGCATTTCCTCGCCATCGCCAACGCCGCCGAAGTGGCATGGACCATCGACGACTTTGAACGCATGCGCGAAAAAGTGCCCGTGCTTTGCGACCTCAAGCCCTCGGGTAAATATGTCGCCGTGGATTTTCACAACGCAGGCGGCGTGCCTCAGGTGCTGAAAATGCTGCTTAAGAACGGCCTGCTGCACGGCGACTGCATGACCATCACCGGCCGCACCATCGGCGAGGAATTGGCTAATGTGCCGGACGAGCCGCGCGCGAATCAGGACGTCATTCGGCCTTGGAACAAGCCGCTTTACCCACACGGGCACTTGGCCATTCTGAAAGGCAATCTCGCCCCCGAAGGTTGCGTGGCCAAGATCACCGGGCTGAAAAACCCCAGCATCACGGGCCCCGCGCGCGTTTTCAACAGCGAGCCGGATTGCATGGCCGCCATCATGGCCAACGGCATCAAGGCGGGCGACATCATCGTCATTCGTTACGAAGGACCCAAGGGGGGGCCTGGTATGCAGGAAATGTTAGCACCTACTTCGGCAATCATCGGCCAAGGCTTGGGCGAATCGGTCGGCATGATTACCGACGGGCGATTTTCGGGCGGAACCTGGGGCATGGTGGTGGGCCACGTCGCGCCGGAAGCCTTCGTGGGTGGCACGATCGCGCTCATCGAAGAAGGCGACTCGATCACCATCGACGCGCACCAGCGCCTGATTCAACTCAACGTGCCAGAAGCGGAAATCGCCAAACGCCGCGGGGCGTGGACACCCCCGGCTCCCCGCTACACTCGCGGGCTGTTGGCCAAATACGTGAAACTAGTCTCCACCGCCAGCAAAGGGGCCGTCACCGACGGCAGCGTCTAGTCGGCAATAAGGCGGTTTAGTCCCTTATTTTTTGACACATTACGTCTAAGCGGGCGACACGCACTAACAAGTTTCGCCGCAAGGCAGTAAATTCCGTCCTGGGCACACAAGGAACATCAAAGTTCCAATTATTCAGCTCGGGGGGAATGGCATGCGTTCAGTATTGGTAGTCAATCCTAAAGGCGGCGCGGGCAAGACAACGCTCGCCGTCAATCTGGCTGCTGGCTTGGCGCACTCCGGCGAAGGGGTGTGCTTATGGGACCTGGATCGGCAGCATTCCGCATTGGAGTGGTTGAAGCGTCGCGCGGACAGCTTGCCGCCGGTGGCGCGGCTCGACGAACGAGACAAGGCGCCTCGCAAAACCAGTTTTCTGGTGCTCGATACGCCGGCCGCGACGCATGGCAAACGGCTTGGCGAGTTGCTGAAAGATACCGACAAAGTGTTGGTTCCGATTCAGCCCTCGCTGTTCGATATCGCCGCTTCGAGTTCCTTTTTAAAAGAGCTTTCCGAAGAAAAGAAAGCCCGCAAGGTCAGTGTCGGCGTAATCGGAATGCGCGTGGATCCGCGTACGCGAGCCGCGACGCAGCTGATCACCTTTTTGCGCGAACATGACATGCCCCTAGTGGGTTGGCTGCGCGATACGCAGATGTATCCCAACGCCGCATTCAACGGCGAATCCATTTTCGACCTCCCGCCATATCTGGGCGATCGAGAAACGCAGATGTGGGCGCCGATCTTGAGCTGGGTGAAAAGCTAAGCGACACCTTTCGCCACCCAATAAAAAGGCCGCGCGACATGCGGCCTTTTTATTTAGGTTGGGGCCATAATAAAGGCCCATTGCTTGCAATACCTTCGCGATGACACGTTCCACCGCTTCTACAGGCAAAAAAAATCGCCTCGCGCAAGAAACCAGTCCGTACTTGCAGCAGCACGCGGACAACCCGGTGGAATGGTATCCCTGGGGAAAAGAGGCCTTAGCACTTGCTAAGGAACTCGATAAACCGATCCTTTTGTCTATCGGTTACTCCGCCTGCCATTGGTGTCACGTCATGGCGCACGAATCCTTCGAAGATCCCGAAGTGGCGGCGGTGATGAACAAGTTGTTCGTCAATATCAAAGTCGATCGCGAAGAGCGCCCGGATCTGGACCAGATCTATCAGACCGCGCATCAGCTTTTCAATCAGCGCGCAGGCGGCTGGCCGCTGACAATGTTCTTGACGCCAGATCAGACCCCCTATTTCGGTGGCACTTATTTCCCCAAAACCGCGCGCTACGGCTTGCCGGGCTTTCCGCAATTATTGGAAAAGGTGGCGCACTTTTACAAAGAGAAGCGCGAGGAGGTTCGCGAGCAGGGCGCGCAAGTTCGCGCCGCCTTCGGCAATATGGTGCCGCACAGCACCGCACATCATTCGGATTTTTCTCCGCTAGTGCTCGATGTTGCCCTCGACACCTTGAAAGCGAATTTCGATGGCGCCCATGGCGGGTTTGGCGGAGCGCCTAAGTTTCCGCATACACCCGATCTGGAATTTGCGTTGCGCCGTTATGCGGCGCTGAACGATATGGAAGCGCGGGATATCGCCATTCATACGCTTACGAAAATGGCTGAAGGCGGCATTTACGATCACCTCGGTGGCGGTTTTTGCCGCTACTCGGTGGATGCGCAGTGGACCATCCCGCATTTCGAAAAAATGTTGTACGACAACGGACCCTTGCTCGGGCTGTACGCGGACGGATGGCGTGTCACGCAATCTCCGCTGTTCGCGCAAGTGGCGGCGCAAACGGCCGAGTGGGTAATGCGTGACATGCAGGCGCCCGAAGGGGGCTACTACTCTTCTGTGGACGCCGATTCCGAGGGCGAAGAAGGCAAGTTCTACATCTGGTCGCCGGCTGAGGCGACCGCGTTGTTGAGCGACGAGGAATACGACGTCGTGGCTAAACATTGGGGATTGAGCCAGCCCCCAAATTTCGAAAATCAGCATTGGCATTTGCGCGTCATCGAGCCGCTGGAAAAAGTGGCTTCACGTTTGAAAATCGATATCTCGACTGCGGAGGAGCGACTCGCCTCCGCGCGTACTAAACTTTTCGCAGCACGTGAAAAGCGCGTGCGTCCCGGCCGCGATGAAAAAATATTGACCAGCTGGAACGCACTGATGATTCAAGGCATGACGCGGGCGGCGGCCGTTTTCGGGCGCGAGGACTGGCTCGCTTCCGCGCGCCGTTCGCTTGATTTCATTCGGTCCCAGTTGTGGCGCGAAGAACGTCTGCTGGCGACTTATAAAGACGGTCGTGCGCATTTGAACGCCTACCTCGACGATTACGCTT
>DATEEW010000106.1:0-4407 GCA_035280965.1 Burkholderiales bacterium | reverse complement strand
ATCTTTATCGATCACAGCACCATTTCAGCAGCTGCCGCCAAGGCGCTCTACGGTGAGGCGCGGACGCGCGGGTTGCACTTTCTTGACGCCCCGGTTTCCGGCGGGCAAGTCGGCGCGCAAAAAGGCGCATTGACCATCATGGTCGGCGGCGACATCGAGGCCTTCGAACGCGCCCAACCGGTCATGGATGTTTATGCCCGCGCGGTGACGCATATGGGCCCTGCCGGCGCAGGCCAATTGACCAAAATGGTGAATCAAATTTGTGTAGTGGGGGTAATGCAAGGATTGGCCGAAGGCATCGACTTCGGCTTGCGTGCCGGCCTCGACATGCACCGCGTTTTGGAAGTGTTGACGAAGGGTGCGGCCACATCTTGGCAAATGGAGAACCGGGGCAAAACGATGATCGAAGGGAAATTCGATTTCGGCTTCGCCAGCGATCTAATGCTTAAAGATCTGGGCATTTGCGTAGAAGAAGCGACGAACAACGGCGCGCGATTGGAACAGACGCGCCTGATCCAGCGCTATTTCGAAGAATTGAATCGCATCGGAGCCGGTCGAGACGATTTTTCTGCTTTGATTCAACGCCTGCGAACTAAATAGAACATAGCAGGCCCTACCTTTGCAGTACGGGGTTCTGCCACGCATATAGGTTAGAATTATGGACTAGCTGCAGCACTGCCTGCGGCCGCCGCTGAAAGCGGCACTCTAGTAGAGGTGCGCGCATCTCATTCCGAATCACCGCAGATGAGGATTTATGAGAATTGGACGGTCTACATCTCGTCGCCAATCTGTACCGCTGCAAAGGTAATCGGCGTTATTCGACTGACGCTGCATTCCTTCGCCGGTTTTTGCTCGACAGCATCGCTAGCGCTGGACTGACCGCGCTCGGCGATCTATTCCATCAATTCGAAGCCGCCGAACCTAGCGCGACGAACACGTCGCCCGGGGGCGTGACCGGCTGCGTCGTGCTCGCCGAATCTCATTTGGCCATTCACACCTGGCCTGAACTTGAAGCCGTGACGCTGGACGTTTATGTGTGCAACTACACGCAGGACAACAGCGACAAAGCGCGACAAGTTCTCTCCGATTGCATGCGCATCTTCGAACCGGCCGACTACGTGCGTCACGACGTGCCGCGCGACAAGCAGTTGATGATGGAGTACGTAAATCCGGAGCACGGTTATTTCGTTCATTCGACTGCGCGTCTGGCGGAATTACGCACGCAGTATCAAGCTCTGGAAATTCACGACTCACCGCAGTTCGGGAAGTTGATGCGCCTGGACGGCTGCTTCATGACTTCGGAGCGCGACGAGTTTCATTATCACGAAAATCTGATCCATCCCGCATTGATTGCACATCCCGCACCGAGGCGCGGACTCATCATCGGCGGAGGCGATGGCGGTGCCGCCGAAGAAGTTCTCAAACATTCCGGCATCGAAGCCCTCACCATGGTGGAGCTGGACGGCGCCGTGGTCGACGCGGCAAAACGCTATCTGCCGACCATTCATCGCGGCGCCTTCGACGACCCGCGCATGAATCTCGTCATCGACGACGGCATGCGTTTCATTGCGGAAACCAAGGACCGTTACGATTTCATTGCGCTCGATCTGCCGGACCCTATTGGTCCTGCTACAGCGTTATACGAAGAAGCGTTCTTCCGCGATTGCGCGAAGTTGTTGAAGGCCGGCGGGGTATTGACGCTGCACATGGGCTCGCCCATTGCGCGCCCGGATCGCGTGCGGGCACACGCGGAGCGATTGACGCGAGTATTCAATGTGGTGCGTCCGATGATTTTGTTCGTGCCGCTCTATGGTACGTTATGGAGCATGGCCTGCTGCTCGGATAGCACCGACCCAGGCGCACTGAGCGCGGAAGAGGCCGACAAGCGCATCGCGCAGCGCGGCTTGCGCGATTTACAGTATTACAACGGCGCCACACATCAAGGCGTGTTCGCACTGCCGAACTTCATGCGCGATTTGGTCGCCCCCACTGAACAATCGCGGATCTTGTCGCGTCGCGCCGTGACAAGCTGAGGTCTATGCACGCGACGCGGGTTGCGCGTCGCCGCGCTTCATATCGTCCTGAGCGTGATTGGCGCGATGGTAGGCCATGCCCTGAAAGTGAAAGGCCGGCTCCGGTCGTTGGCCGCCGACGATATCGGCAATGGCGCGTGCGGAGCCGCAAGCCATCGTCCATCCCAAGGTGCCGTGTCCGGTGTTCAAATAAAGATTCGGTAAGCGCGTAGCGCCGATATAAGGCAAGTTGCTCGGCGTCGCTGGGCGCAGACCCGCCCAGTATTCCGCCTGCTCGGGATGTCCCGCACGCGGAAAGAGTTCGAAAGTTCGACGCACCAACGCTTCGCAACGAGTCGTATTCAGGTCAGTGTTGTACCCATTCAATTCAGCGGTGCCCGCAACGCGTAGGCGCATTCCCAATCGGGAGAAGACAATTTTATGCGCCTCGTCCGTGAGGCTCACCGTTGGCGCTTCATCGCCCTCTTCGAGCGGAATGGTGATCGAATAACCTTTGGCCGGATAGACCGGAATGTTCATTCCAACCGGGCGTAACAACAAAGGCGAATAACTACCCAGGCACATGACGTAGGCGTCCGCTGTCATCGCCTCGTCTTCGCCCTCCTCATCGGACACGATCGCACTGGCGATTTTTCCGTCCTCGACTACGAACCGTTTGATCAGGCAGTCATAACGAAAACGGACACCGTTGTCTTCGGCCAGACACGCGAGCGTCTGAGTAAATTTCATCGCGTCGCCCGACTCGTCGCCAGCCGTGTATGTTGCGCCGACGATACGCGAAGCGATATGCGACAACGCGGGTTCGATCATCAAACATTCGGCTGCGGTCTTCACTTCGCGCTCGACACCCATTTCCCGCATTAGCGCCGCCTGTTTTGCAGCCAGCGCAAAATCGGCCTTGTCGGTGTAGAAGTGCAGAATGCCGCGCGTCAATTCATCGTAATGAATTCCGGTTTCGCGACGCAGTTCGCGTAGTTGAGTGCGGCTATAAAGCGCGAGCGCCAAGAGCTGGCGCGTATTTTCCGTTGTTCGATGCGGCAAACATTCGAGCAGGAAACGCATTCCCCACAACCACTGTTGCATATCTGCGCGTAAGCGAAAAAGTAGAGGCGCGTCTTCGCGCCCGAGCCATTGCAGAATTTTCTTGGGCGCGTTGGGATTGGCCCAGGGTTCGGCATGGCTGACCGAGATCTGTCCGCCGTTGGCGAAACTCGTCTCCAAACCGACCGCACCCTGCCGTTCATAGACCGTGACCTCATGACCGGCTTTGGATAAATACCAAGCGCTGGTCGTCCCGATGACGCCACCACCCAGTACCGCGACTCGCATGCTGATACTCCGTATAAACGACAAAGGGCGAGGCTATGCGCCCTCGCCCCCTCTGCTTCCTCAATGAAGCGCTTTCAGTTTAGCGCGGGGAAGGAGCTCGCGCGAGTACTAAGTCAAACCGTTATTTTGTCACCGCAACGATTTGTTGCCGCTGTTCGCCCAGACCATCGATACCTAGCGTGAGTACATCGCCTGCCTTCAAATAAAAGGGTTCGGGCTTTTGACCCATGCCGGAACCCGCTGGCGTGCCCGTGGTGATGATGTCGCCCGGTAGCAGCGTCATGTATTGGCTCAAATGCGAAACAATCTGGGCAACCGTAAAAATCATGCCGTGCGTGCTGCTGGCCTGCATGCGCTCGCCATTAAGGTCGAGCCACATTTCCAGGGCTTGCGGATCCGGCACTTCGTCGGCCGTCACTAACCAGGGACCGATGGGACCAAAATTGTCCGCGCCTTTACCTTTGTCCCATTGGGGCGTCGCGAACTGCCAGGCCCGTTCGGACACATCGTTGACGACACAATAACCGGCCACGTATTCCAGCGCCTCTTCTTCACTGACCTGTTTGGCGCGCGTGCCGATCACCACGCCCAGCTCCACTTCCCAGTCTAATTTTGTTGCACCGTGCGGCGGAACGATGTCGTCGTTGGGACCGCTGATGCAAGTGGTTGCTTTCATGAAAGCGATTGGTTCCAGTGGAATATCCAGTCCAGCCTCCGCGGCATGACTGGCGTAGTTGAGGCCAATTCCTATGAACTTACTAATGCCGGTGTAAGGCACGCCAAAACGCGGGTCGGTGCGCACCAAAGGCAACGATTCGGGACGGATGCGACGCAATTTCGCCAAATTACGTGGGGAAAGGGTGTCCTGATCGATATTGAGAAGCACTTCAGACAAGTCGCGCAGCTGACCTTGTGAATCGATCATGCCCGGCTTTTCGTAGCCGTTTTTGCCGTAGCGACACAGTTTCATATTTTTGCTCCCGTGGAAGGATGCTTATAGGTCCTGGACGCTTGTAGTTGATTGACGGCCCGATTCGGCATGTAG
>DATEEW010000105.1:0-3526 GCA_035280965.1 Burkholderiales bacterium | reverse complement strand
GCCAGCTGGAAGGCCGTTTCCACTTACCCGTCAGCTTTGTGGACGAACGCCTGTCCTCTGCCGAAGCCGATCTGCTCTTACGGGAGCAAGGCCGCAGCGGACAAGCGCATAAACATCTCAACCATCCGGTCGCCGCGCAGGTCATCCTGCAAGCCTACTTCGACGAAAATGCGCGATGAACAACCCGCTACCTGAAGCAGAAAGCCTGTATCGCGAACTGCTCAAGCAGATGCGCGCGCGTATCCAAGCGGATGCCGCCATGGTCGGCATTTACACGGGTGGCGTATGGCTCGCCGAGCGATTACACAAAGATCTGGACCTGCAACATCCGCTTGGCCAGATCGACATTTCTTTTTATCGCGACGATTTCGAGCAATCGGGACTCAAGACCAATACCAAGCGGTCCAATATTCCCTTCGATGTATCGGGGCGGCACATTCTGCTCGTGGACGACGTGCTCTACACCGGACGTACCGTGCGTGGCGCGATGAACGAATTGTTCGACTATGGCCGTCCGGCGAGTATCAGTCTGGTGGTGTTGGCGGATCGCGGGGGACGTGAGCTGCCGATCCATGCCGAATACGTGGCCGCTAAAATAGAAGTCCCACGGGGCGCGATGCTTGTGCTCGATCGCGACGACACAGGCAAGCTCTCACTTAAACTGGATAATGCGTAACCCACAACTCAATGCCCAAGGCGAGCTGCAACACCTGCTCACCATCGAAGGTTTACCCCGCACAATACTGACCCATATACTCGACACCGCCTCTTCTTTTGTGGGCGTGACCGAGCGCGAAGTGAAAAAGCTGCCGCTGCTGCGCGGCAAATCGGTATTCAATCTCTTTTTCGAAAACTCCACGCGCACGCGCACAACGTTCGAAATCGCTGCCAAGCGTCTATCGGCGGACGTGATCAACCTGAATATCAATACGTCGTCCACCACCAAGGGCGAAACGCTGTTGGATACGGTGGACAATCTCACTGCGATGCATGCGGATATGTTCGTCGTACGTCACGCCGAGAGTGGCGCTGCGCATATGATCGCGCAGCATGTCGCATCGCATTTGCATGTGATCAACGCGGGCGACGGCCGTCATGCGCATCCGACGCAGGGGTTGCTCGACGCCTATACCATCCGGCATTACAAAAAGGACTTCACCAAGCTTTCTGTCGCGATCGTGGGCGATGTGCTGCATTCGCGCGTTGCGCGCTCGCTGATTCACGCGCTTACGACCTTGGGTACGCCGGACTTGCGCGTGATCGGGCCGCAAACGCTATTGCCTACGGGCGTCGCGCAACTTGGTGTGCAAGTGTTCAACGACATGTCTCGCGGTCTGCGCGATGTGGACGTGATCGTCATGCTGCGTCTGCAAAACGAAAGAATGCGCGGCCCCTTGCTACCTTCGGCGCAGGAATATTTTAAATATTATGGACTCACGCCGGAGAAGCTCGCGCTCGCAAAACCGGATGCGATCGTGATGCATCCGGGTCCGATGAACCGCGGCGTGGAAATCGACTCCGCCGTGGCGGATGGCACGCAAGCGGTCATTCTGCCGCAGGTCACGTTCGGCATTGCCGTCCGCATGGCGGTGATGTCCATACTCGCGGGGAACTAAGTTGGAATCGAAGCCAGCATGAAAACGCATATAAAAAACGGCCGCGTCATCGATCCTAAGAACGGCATCGATGCCGTTCAAGACCTCTATATCGGCGGCGGAAAAATACTGGGATTGGGTACGGCGCCCAACGGCTTCAGTGCCAATCGTGTAATCGATGCCACTGACCTGGTCGTGTCGCCGGGTCTGGTCGATCTGTCTGCACGTTTGCGCGAACCGGGCTTCGAATACAAAGCCACGCTTCAGTCGGAAATGCGCGCCGCAGTCGCAGGCGGTGTTACCAGTTTGGCTTGTCCTCCGGATACCGACCCGCCGCTGGACGAACCCGGTCTGGTAGAGATGCTGAAGCATCGCGCGCGTAATCTGAATCTTGTGCATGTGTATCCGATCGGCGCGCTGACGGCCAAATTGGAAGGTGAGCGCATCACGGAAATGGCCGAATTGCGCGATGCCGGTTGCGTTGCGTTCTCGCAGGCGGATCGACATATCGTCGATACAGAGGTCCTGTGGCGCGCCATGCAATACGCAACGACTTTCGGTTTCTCCGTCTGGTTGCGTCCGCAAGATCCGTTTCTCAGCAAAACGGGCGTCGCGCATGACGGCGAAGTGGCCACGCGACTCGGATTGCCGGGCATTCCGAGCTTTGCCGAAACCATAGCGCTTTCAGCGGTGCTGCAACTGGTACGGGCGACCGGTACTCGCGTTCATCTATGCAGGCTATCCACGGCCGCGGCGGTCGCAATGATCAAGGCAGCCAAAGCGGAAGGGTTGCCCATCAGTTGCGACGTGAGCGTGCACCACCTGCACTTGTCGGAAATGGATCTCGGCTTTTTCGATCCGCATTGCAATCTGATCCCTCCGGTGCGCTCCCTGCGCGATCGTGACGCGCTACGCCAGGGTGTGCGCGAAGGGGTCATTGACGCGATTTGTTCCGATCATGCGCCGGTGGATGAAGACGTTAAACAAGTTCCCTTCGCCGAAGCCGAAGCGGGCGCAACGGCTTTGGAATTATTGTTGCCGCTGACATTGAAGTGGTCGCAGGAGTTAAAAATGCCGCTGCTTCAAGCGCTCGCGCATGTCACCAGCGAACCCGCAAAAGTCCTCGGCATTGATGCCGGGCATTTGTCCGTCGGGGCGGAAGCGGATATCTGTGTTTTCGATCCCCAAGCGTGGGTCAAACTAAGTCCAGAAAGTCTAAAAAGCCAGGGGAAGAACACACCGTTTATCGGCTACGAATTGCCGGGCGCGGTGCGTTACACGTTCGTCTCGGGCCATCTTTGCCACGAGGCCAAAAGCTAGGGCTCGCACGGAGGCTTGCCCGTCCGTTAGGCTCGGACGTACGCAGGTACGTTCTCGAAACCCTAACGGACTACGCAGGTACATCTTCGAAACCCGGCCGGACTGTGTCGGGACATCTGTGCCACGAAACGAAAGTTTAGCTTTCATTCTCTGAATGCCGCGTTTTAATCTTTGAGCAATCGCTCCGGTTGCGCGGTGGTGTCCAGCACTGCGACGATTTTCTCTCTCGATGATTCGCCTTTGATCACCCGCACTTTACTGCGCGGCAGGTTGAGTTCATCGGCGAGAAAGGCGATCAATGCCTCATTGGCGCGACCCTCCACAGGGGGTGCCGCGAGACGAATTTTCAGCCGGTCACCATGCAGCCCTGCAACTTCACTTCGTTTTGCACCCGGCTGAGCATGAATGGCCAGCGTGTAGCCCTCCGCCGTAGTGCGATACCAACTCAAAGCGCGGCGAGCAGAGTCGGTTCGATGGAATTCAGAATGATGAGCAGAATATTGATCGCCAGCAGCAGAAACAGCGGCGACAAATCGAACTGACCAATGGGTTTGATAAACCGGAACAAGCGGTAAAACGGGCGCGTCAGCATATCGAAGATATAGCCCAGC
>DATEEW010000104.1:0-3173 GCA_035280965.1 Burkholderiales bacterium | reverse complement strand
GCCGCGCTGGGATCTTTTTCTCGTGACAAGATTTCGAGCAAGCGTGCGCCTGCATAGAGGCCATCGTCGAAACCGAACCAGCGTTCGACGAAAAATACATGGCCGCTCATTTCACCGGCCAGCGGGGCACCAGTTTCCTTCAACTTCGCCTTGATGAACGAATGACCCGTTTTCCACAAAACCGGCTCGCCGCCGTATTGTTTGATCCAGGGCGAAAGATTGCGCGTGCATTTGACATCGTAAATCACCTTGCCGCCCGGCACACGACTCAATACATCTTTGGCGAACAGCATCAGTTGTCGATCCGGATAGATGATGCTGCCGTCTTTAGTGACCACACCCAGCCGATCGCCGTCCCCGTCGAATGCGAGACCGATTTCGGCGTCCGATTCACGTACCGCTTTGATGAGATCTTGAAGATTTTTAGGCTGCGAGGGATCGGGATGGTGATTGGGGAAATTGCCGTCGACCTCGCAAAAGAGTTCCAGCACTTTGCAGCCCAAGCCTTTGTATAGCGCCGGGGCTACCGCGCCCGCGACTCCGTTGCCGCTATCAATGACAATGGACATCGGTCGAGCAAGTTTGACGTCACCGAGTACGCGTTCCAAATAGGCGTCCTGCACCGGACTATCGAATTTCTTGCCCTCGCCTTTGGCGTATTGCCCCACTTCGATGCGCTTGCGCAAGTTTTGGATTTCATCGCCGGACAATGTCGTACCGGCGATTACCATTTTCAGTCCGTTGTATTCGGGCGGGTTATGACTGCCCGTGACGGCTACCGCGCTGCCCAGTCCGAGTTGATGCGCCGCGTAATACACCAATGGTGTCGGCACCATCCCTACATCGTGTACATCGACGCCGGTCGACTGAATGCCGCGCGACAGCGCCTCCACCAGCTTGGGTCCGGAGAGTCGGCCATCGCGGCCAACCGCAATCGCTTTACCCCCTTTTTCTAAGCACAGGCTGCCCAGGGCGCGGCCCACCTGCTCCACCACTTCGGTAGTAAGGCTTTTGTCGACAATGCCCCGTATATCGTAGGCTTTGAAAATTTCCTGCGGGATGGCGCTCATAAGGAATCCGCTTGAGTGAGAAAGTCGATTATACGATTGGGCAGCCATTGCAAATGGCCGCGGAAAGTTCCTGACACGAAACCCACATGGCCGCCCGTTTCAGGATACTCGAGCCTGACGCAGTTCGAAGCTTCCGCTTCCCTCGGCAATACACTCGCGGGCAAAAAGGGATCATTCAGGGCGTTTAATATCAGCGTGGGGATACGTATGGTGTTCAATAAAGGCTTCGAACTGGATCGCGTCCAATAGTCCTCGGCATCGATAAACCCGTGCAAAGGCGCCGTCACGACATCGTCGAATTCGCGCAAAGTCCGCGCACGTTGCACACGTTCCGCTTCGTAGATTCCCGGATGCCGTTCCAGCTTATCCATGCTTTTGCGAATCAATGTAGCAAGGAACATGCGCGTGTACACCATATTGAAACCACGCCCCAGCGCGTTCCCGGCCGCATTCAAATCCAAGGGTGCGGACACCGCCACTGCCGCGCGAATCAGCTGTGCCGCGTTTTCCCCTTCCTCTCCTAACCATTTAAGCAGCACATTACCGCCCAAGGACACGCCGGCTGCATACATTGGTGCATCGCCGGCGATATCGCGCGCGCGGCGCAAAATCCAGTTGGCTTCCGCGCTATCGCCGGAGTGATAAGCGCGGGGCAACAGATTAGCTACCCCGCCACAGCCGCGAAAATGCGGCAGCATCATGCGCCAACCCGCCGCCTGCGCGGCTCCAAACATCGATCGCGCGTAGGGGCTATGACCGCCGCCTTCCAGCCCGTGAAAAAGCAGCAACAAGGGCGCAGTGTTAGGGCCATCGAGGCAATCCACGACGATGACATCGTCGTCAGGCGTGCGCCACGACTCCCGCCGCGTCTCAACGCGCGGCGCTTTCGCGCATGTATAAGCGTAAATGGTTTGCGTATGTCCGCCCGGTAACCAGCGCGGAGCCACATAGGTCGAAGAAATTTTTAGGGCCATATTTAAATTGTTCTAAGGCCGTGAGGCAGATTTATTCTGCCGAGTTATCGATCCAAGTCGCGATCGCCTGCAGCACTGCTTCGCTCTCCCCCAACGGCGGCAAAATTCTAAACGTCAATTGCGGGTGCGCCAACGCTACGGCGTCCACTAAACGGGGAAGATCGCTTTTGATATGTCCGCCCGCGGCGAGAAAAGCAGGCACGATCGTCACGAACTTCGCACCTTCGGCGACCGCGAGCGCAACGGCCTCTTGCAAATTCGGTTGCATCAACTCCAAAAAGGCCACGCTCACATGCGTTTGCGGCTGAAGCGCCGACACGCGCGCCTGCAAAAAGCGTAAAGGCTCTGCCCATTGCGGATCCCGGCTGCCGTGCGCGAAAAGAATAATTGCCTTGTTCATATTGCATTCAGAACTATGCGATGTACGAAGCATAGCAAGATTACAGGACGATGAAGTCTCGCGATTTTTCTGCCCAGAGAAATGATTTTGTCCGCGTAAACGTTCTGTCATACACGGACGATAGTCTCCCGTTCGCATGTGTTGAAAGCACACTGCTCCGACACACGCATCTAACGGGAGACTTATATATGTGGCTTAAGCTAAAACGATACGCGGCGGCGGCCGCGGGCGTGGCCGCGCTTTGCGTAAGCAATGCGTACGCCGTGCCGGTTTCATATCAGGGCTCGCTCACCGGCGGAGGTGTTGGATTCGGTAACGCGACAGCGGACTCCGGTCCTTTCGGTGACGCGAGTGGATGGCAGTTCTGGAGTTTTGATGCGGTCTTTGGTCAGAAGATCGATATCAAAGTATCGCGTCTGATCGGTGTGCTCGATCCGGTATTGGGTGTTTGGTTCGGCGCAGAAGCGGATACCGACAATTACTTCGGCGACATGACTTCTTCTTCGCTGTTCACCACGCTGGTGGCTTTCGGTGACGACGAAATGTTACCCAACGTCGCGGGTCTGGGTGGCGACCCATTCCTAAGCTTCATCGCTCTCGGCACCGGTACGTACGTGTTCGCCATCGCGGATCACAGCTTCGATCCCACGACCACCGGCGCCCTGCCTTATCAAGTGTCCTTGGAAGTACCCGAACCCGGCACGTTGGCGCTCGCCGGTTTGGCTTTAG
>DATEEW010000103.1:0-5003 GCA_035280965.1 Burkholderiales bacterium | reverse complement strand
CAAATGCGCATCCGAACGCAAGTATTACCGGCTCGGACGAAAAAACGATCGGCGTGCCGAAGTGTTGAAGCATGGCGGCGACCACCAAGCCGATGCATACGCCAATGAAGCCCCCTATACCGGACACAGCGACCGCTTCGGTCAAAAACTGCTGCAAGATGTTTCGCATGCGCGCACCGGTCGCCATGCGTATGCCGATTTCCCTCGTCCGTTCGGTCACGCTGACCAACATGATGTTCATCACGCCGATCCCGCCGACCAGCAGCGAAATCGCGGCGACCGAACCCAGCAAAACAGTCAGTGTGTTCTGTGTTTCGGCAGCCGCGTCGATTAACGAAGACATATTGCGCACCTGGAAATCCTCTTTGCCGTGACGGGCCAGCATGAGCTGTTCGATTTCCGCCTGGGTGCTTTCTAGGTTGCTCACATCATCGACAGCGACGGTGACATTTCGCAAATAACGTCTACCGAACAAACGCAAACCCCCGGTCGTGAGGGGCACCAGGACCACATCGTCCAAATCCGTACCTTCAGGCGACGCGCCGCGAAGACCCATGACCCCGATGACTTGAAACGTCACGTTGTTGATGACGACGTATTTGCCGATAGGATCTTCGCCCTGCAAAAAAAGATTGTCGACCACGGTCTGCCCAAGCACCGCGACCGCCGCATAACGCCGCACATCGTCGTCCTCGAAGAAAGTGCCTTGCACCGGCTCCCACGCGCGCGCGACCGGAAAATCGGCGGAGGTCGATGTGGCGTCCGCTTGATAATCGGCATTGCCATAACGCAGGGTCACGCCGCCGGTCAGTTCTGGGACAGCGGCTACGACGTGCGGCAATTCCGCAATGGCTTCTGCGTCCCCCGGCATGAGTGTCGCGATGCTCGTTCGTCCCAGGCCGCGCTGTCTGTCCGCCTGCGCGCGCACCAGCAACAAATTTGTGCCCATTGCGCTAATGCGGTCGAGCACGGCCTCTTTGGCGCCATCGCCAACCGCGAGCATAACGATCACGGAACCCACGCCGATGACGATGCCAAGCAATGTAAGCACGGTACGAAAAAGATTGGCACGCAAGGCCCGAGCTGCGGTCTTTACAGCCTCTACCGCATCGGCAAGCATGGAGCGCGTCATCGCCGTATCGCGTGCCGACACATGCAATGCGGGCGCGCCGACGCGCGGCGACGGACCCTGATCGGCCACGATGCTCCCATCCTTTATTTCGATGAGACGCTGCGCCTGTTCTGCCACTTCCTTGGCATGCGTGATCAGGATGATGGTGTGCCCCTGCGCAGACAGATCTTTCAGCAGCGCCATCACCTCCTCACCGCTGCGACTGTCGAGCGCACCCGTCGGCTCGTCCGCCAAAATGATTTGGCCGCCATTCATCAGGGCACGTGCGATAGATACGCGTTGCTGCTGCCCTCCCGATAATTGCGTGGGGCGATGTTCCAACCGGTCCTGCAAACCCAGCGAGGTGAGCAGTTCTCCAGCGCGTTGATGGCGCGCATGACGCGATAACCCGGCATAGACGGCAGGGACTTCCACGTTTTCCAAGGCGGTGGCGCCCGGAAGCAAGTTATAACTTTGGAAGACGAAGCCGAAAGCTTCTCGACGCAATCGCGCCAACTCGTCGCCCTCGAATTGCGCCACGTCTTCGCCCACGAACAGATAACGGCCGCTGCTGGGACGATCCAGGCAACCGAGAATGTTCATCAGGGTGGATTTACCCGAACCCGAAGCGCCCATGATGGCGACGAATTCACCCGGATAAATGCGCAGAGAAATATCGTGCAGCACCTGCACCGCCAAATCGCCGTTACGATAGGTCTTCGTGACATCGACCAGTTCGATCAGCGGTATCGCTTCATCGACCGGCAGCACCAACGGTTTCGACGCGGAACTCATATTCGCGGCTGCATCGTCGGCGGACGGTTCTTGTCTTTCGGAGGTGCGCGCTCCACATCGGTCGCTTGTTTAAAGCCGGAGACAACCTGCTCGCCTTCTTTCACGCCCTCCACCACCTGGGCGGACACACGGTTCATAACGCCCACTTTTACGGTTCGCTCTTCGAGTGAACCGTCATCCTTAAGCACGCGCAAAGTTGCCTCGCCACCCCGTCGCGCTGAACCGTCTTCGCGCTTCGCGCGACGCGCCCCGTTCGCGTTCGCGCCTTTATCGCCGCTTGGAGCCGCCTCCCGTTTGCCGAAATGCAGCGACCCAGTCGGCACGACCAATACATCTTTGGCTTCGTCGATCAAAAAGAATACTTGTGCGGTCATTTGCGTCATCAGTGCGCCATCCTCGTTCGGCACATCGAACAACGAGTCATACAGCACCACATTGTTTAAAACCGTCGGCGTCGGGTTAATCTGCCGCAAATCCCCGTACCATCGTTTGTCTCGTCCGCCCAGAGTGGTGAAATAGGCTTTCATGCCCAGACGCAATTTGGAAACATCCGCTTCGGAAACCTGCGTCTGAACGGTCATCGTCGATAGGTCGGCGATGCGCAGGATAATCGGCGCTTGCTGATTGGCGTTGAGTGTCTGTCCTTGCTTCGCGATCTGCGAAACCACGGTGCCGGACATGGGCGCATAAATTTTTGTGTAGCCCAGATTCGCTTCGTCGCCGCGCAGTGTCGACTCTGTTTGCTTCATTTGCGCTTTAATCGCGGCGATTTGAGCATGCAGCGATTCGACTTCCGCCTCGGCCGTCTGCAACGCCTCAGTAGTCGTCGCCTCTTCGCGCATCAAGTTGCGCTGACGTTGCAGTTGTTGCTGTGCCAATACGAGTTGCGAACGCTTATCCGCCAATTGCGCATTTTGGTTCTGCAATTGCGCGCGTCCGGCATCGACACGCGCTTGCAACACAATCGGATCGATTTGCGCCAGCAAATCGCCCTGCTTCACTTGCTGGCCGATTTTGAAGTGCACCATTTTGAGTTGTCCGGAGACTTGGGTGCCGACGTCCACATAGTCTCGCGGCTGTAAGGTACCGGTTGCGGTAACGGAATTTTCGATATCGGCGCGCTCGACCGTCGCGAACAAAAGTCGATCGGCCTCCTCATCGCCTTTTAGCCAGCCGGTATAAAGCACCCACAACAGGCAGCCGATACCGATGGGAGCGGCGGCGGCAAAAAGATAAGGCCGCACGCGCCGCTTTGGCGGTGCGTTATGCTGCGCCTTCGGCTCTATAGAAGATGGATCCATCATCCACACCAAGTTTGAATGAGGTCGATTCTGGGTCAACAACCGGGCAGGAACTGTGGAAGGATTGTGCAAATCCGGTTTCCGGACGCTGCTCGCAGTTTCGTGGCGCAATCCACAAAATTTGCCCGATTTCCCGGTAGGCTTGCGCCATGAATACCAGCGCCACTCCGTCCCCACCGCGCTTCGACCGTTTGCGCATCAAGCTTTTTTTGATCATCGCGGGCGTGAACGCGGTGCTTGCGATCACTGCTTATTTGTTTTTCAGTTGGAGTTTCGATCGCGGTGTCGCCGAATCCTTGAAGCAGGCCGATGTAGCGCGCCTAGACAGCATGATCGCCACGCTGGTTGTAGGCTATGAACGTGAAGGCGGCTGGGCGTGGATCGTCAAGGATAAGGATCGGTGGGACGACATGTCGCGCAGCGCGCTCGGCCTGCCACCACGCGCTCCGGAAGAGGTGGATGCAAAACCGGGCACACCACCGCTCGAACCACCCGTTCGCGAATATCCCCTCACCCTCAACCGCCGCTTGCTGCTGTTCGACGCGGAGCGAAAATTATTGATCGGAAGAGCCGAGCGTGTTGTCGAGGCGGAACTTAAAGCGATCGAAAGCAAGGGGCGCGTCGTCGGTTATGTGGGCTATATCCCGCGTCTGCAATTTGTCGAGTCGGTGGGGCGCGTGTATTCCGACCGTCAGGACTCGCGCTTTGCGGCCCTCGCCGCTGGCATGCTGGCCACGGCATTGTTGTTGGGAGCGGGCTTGGCGCATTGGCTGACCGAGCGGGTGCGCGCGGTGGCAAGAGGAACAGCTGCGTTGATTCAAGGCGATTACGATATCCGACTGGGAGCCAAAGGGCAGGACGAGCTTGCGCAGCTCGCGCGCGATTTCAACAAACTGGCCGAAACTCTCAAAGCCACTCGCGAGGCACGCAGTCAATGGATTGCAGACATCGCCCACGAGTTGCGTACGCCGCTTGCGATCTTGCGCGGTGAGATCGAAGCCTTGCAGGACGGCGTGCGCCCATTGAACCCGACCACTTTAGGCTCGCTGGCGCAAGAAGTGAATCGACTCAGCCGGCTCGTGGAAGATTTGCATTTGCTGTCGACCGCCGATCGCGGCGCACTGACCTACGCCTTCGAACCTCAAGACTTGCGCGAATTGATCGAAGAATCGGTAGAGCAACATGCGACGCCGCTACGCGAGCGCGGCTTGCGTTTACGACTCAACCTAACTAGCGAAACGTCGGTACAAGGCGATGCCGTTCGACTTCGGCAGGTCTTCGACAATCTCATGCAAAACAGTTTGCGCTACACCGACGCCCCCGGCGAACTGCAAGTGGACATGAAGCGCGACGGGGAAGATGTGGTCGTCGATTGGCAAGACTCCAGTCCGGGCGTTTCCGCCAACGACATGCCGAAACTTACCGATCGGCTTTTTCGAGTCGAAGCTTCACGCAACCGCGACAGCGGCGGCGCAGGTTTGGGCTTGGCCATCGCACGCGCGATCGTGTTGGCGCATCACGGCTCAATGAGCGCACAGAGCAGTAAGCTTGGCGGCCTATGGTGGCAACTGCGTTTTCCGTCATATCGAGGGTTGCATGGGTGAGCGCATCTTGATCGTCGAAGACGAGCGCAAGCTGGCCGAGTTGATGCGCGACTATCTGCTTCAAGAAGGTTATGTCGTTGACCTCCTGGAACGTGGCGACGAAGTCGAAGCCAGGGTCCAAGCGCAACGACCCGATCTCCTACTACTCGATTTGATGTTGCCCGGTAAAAACGGTCTGGAAGTCTGTAAGGC
>DATEEW010000102.1:0-13038 GCA_035280965.1 Burkholderiales bacterium | reverse complement strand
TTGTCCTGGAACCTAAAGCTTGGCGCCGCCGCATCGGCACCGACGGAAAGCTGTTCTTTCTGGACGATGGCAACGGGCAAATTTCCAAGCACCAATTCGGCGACCTGCTTTACGACGGGCAGCAACTGTTAGTGGGCAAGCGTATGGTCAAGATCGCAGCGCCTATGGGCGCGTTGTTCGACAAATTGGATGTGCAGCAATACATTTTGCCACGACTCCCTAAAGAAGCGCATGTCACCGGTGTCACGCTGTTCGGCCAAAGCCTGCGTCGAGGCAATGTTGAAATGTGGGCGGCCTTAAGCATCATGGTCTTGCTCTTTATTTTCAGCATCGCAGCGCCACTGCTCGGATGGACATCCCGCCATAGCAGCGCTGAAATACCGGCGACCTACATAACCACGAACCCTCGTTAAAGGAAGAGGAGAACGCCATGCCACTTATCGGCGCCATCAGTCTGTTGATTCAATTTTCTTTCGCCTACCACGCGCTAAAGACCGGACGACCCTATTGGTGGATCTTCGTCATCATGGCTTTCCCCGTCATGGGCTGCGTCATTTATTATTTCGTCGAAGTGTTCCCTGGATCGCGTGAACACCGCAAAGCGCATAAAACGGCGCGCAAACTTGCACGAGTATTGCAGCCTGACGCGGCGTTAAAAAAGCGGGCCGGGGAGTTGGAAATTTGCGGCAGCGTGGACAACAAGATTTCACTTGCCGAGGAATGCATGGCGCATCAAATGTATGCCGAGGCGACGAAACTGTATGAAAGCTGCATGGTCGGCCCCTTTGCCAGTGACGGCAACGTCCTCTTCGGATTGACGCGAGCCTGCGTCGAAAATAACGATTGGACTAAAGCCGCGGCGGCCATTGCAAAATTGAAATCCCAATTGCCGACGTTCCGCTCACAAGACGTACGACTGCTTGAGGCGCGCATGTTGGAGGGACGGGGTGATACGGACGCTGCCATCGCCCTCTATCGCGACTTGATACCGATGTTTGTCGGCCTCGAAGCGCGGTACCGCTATGGCCTTTGCCTTTCACGATTGGGGCAGCACGAAGCAGCCTCCAGCATGTTCAACGAGGTACTCGCGCATGCCAAGCGCTTTGCCTCGGCCCTCGACGAAGAACAGCAATGGGCTTCGTCTGCGAAGCGGGCCTTGAGCCAATCCTGAGCTGAAATGCGTGGCGCGGTTCGGCTATGAACCGTAACGAAAGCGCACGTTCTGCGGTTTGAGCCACTCACCCAACGCTTCGACCAGCTTGTCGTCGGGGCGGATGCGCCAAGCATCGCCCAAACGCATATCTGCAACCGCGCTGCCGCTTCGATACGTGATCGCGACAGGACACGTCCCATCGCGATAGGGTTCGAGCAATTGTTTAAGCCGCTGCGCGGCGGCCGCGCCACCACCCGATGCAAGCCCATTCAATGAAAGCTCCAGGCCACGCGCAAATTTCGCGCGTGCCTCGCTCAGGCTCAAGGCTTTTTCCGCGGTGATCCGCGTCACCGTTTCACCAGCGCCATCGCCCTCGCCTTTGCGCTCGAAGCGCCGCACTTTCACTTCCAGCACGATGAATGCATCGTCCTTCAGCACATCCCGATAAGTCGAGGCGACTTCGTCATACAGTACGATTTCCTGCACACCACTATCGTCGCTCATGGTGACCACGCACATGCGGCCGGAACGTCCGTTCTGCCAACGGACAGATTCGATCAGACCTGCGATTTGATGTGTCTTGGCGGCGCGGTCGAAGCGACCGCCGCTTTCGGCGATGGTTTCGAGTCGCACCAAGGGAACCGAAGCGAATTGACGCACTTCTTCGCGCACGGCGTTGAAGGGATGGCCGGAAAAATAGAATCCAAGCGCGATTTTTTCTTCGGCCAACCGGCGCAGGTCGTCCCATTCGGATACGTCGAGCAATTCGTGTTTTTCTTCCGTGCCCCCGTTATCGCCGCCGAACAAACTCACTTGCTGGGCGTTGCGTTCGCGTTGTTCGGCCGCTTCCATCGCGCGCCCCACCGATCCGAGCACACTGGCGCGATTCGCGTGGAGGCTATCGAAAGCACCGGCGCGCGCCAAAGCTTCGATGACACGACGATTCACGACCCGTTTGTCGATACGTTCGCAAAATTCGTAAATATCTTTGAAGGGACCGCCGCTTTCGCGAGCTTTCAGTATTGTCCCGATGGCCGACTCGCCTGTCCCTTTGACACCGCCGAGGCCGTAACGAATCGTCTTGTCATCTACCGGCACGAACCGATAGTCGCTTTGATTTACATCCGGCGGCAACACGACCAGATCGTTTCGCAGCGTATCGCGATAGAAGCTTTGCAATTTGTCGGTGTCGTCCAATACTGCCGACAAGTTGGCTGCCATGAAAGGCGCGGGATGATGCGCTTTCATGTACGCCGTCTGATACGCGACCAACGCATAGGCGGCGGCATGCGACTTGTTGAAACCGTAACCTGCGAATTTCTCCATCAAGTCGTAGATTTCGCCCGCGATTCGCGCGCTCACGTCCGCCTTGGCCGCGCCCTCGGTAAAAATTTGGCGATGCTTCGCCATTTCCTCGGGCTTCTTCTTGCCCATTGCGCGGCGGAGCAAATCGGCGCCGCCTAGCGAGTAGCCGCCGATCACCTGGGCCATCTGCATCACTTGCTCCTGGTAGACCATGATGCCGTAGGTCTCGCCCAGAATCGGTTCCTGACGTTGATCCAGATATTCGAATTTCTGTCTTCCGTGTTTACGGTCGATGAAATCGGGAATTAAATCCATGGGGCCGGGCCGATACAGCGCGACCAGCGCAATCAGATCTTCAAAGCGGTCGGGTTTGGCGCGAATCAACATATCGCGCATGCCGCGCGATTCAAACTGGAATACCGCCGTCGTGTTGGCATCAGAGAAAATCTTGTACGACGGCGCATCATCCAAGGGCAGCAGTTCAAGCTTGATGGTCGAAGTCGGATCGAGCCGTTTCACATACCTGATGGCCCAATCGAGAATGGTCAGCGTGGTGAGACCCAAAAAGTCGAACTTGACCAGGCCGATGGCTTCCACATCGTCCTTATCCAGTTGCGACACCACGCTTTCGTTGCCGCCGCTGGCGCTATAGACCGGGCAAAAATCGGTGATCTTGCCGGGCGAAATCAGTACCCCGCCGGCATGCATGCCGACGTTCCGCGTCATACCCTCCAACTGTTCAGCCAACTCGAGCAGATTGCGCGTTTCTTCTTCGTTCTCTTCGCGCTCTTTCAAACGCGGTTCCATTTCGCGTGCCATTTGCAAGGTGATCAACTTGCCCGGCTGGAAGGGAATCAATTTCGCCAGTTCATCGGTGCGGTTGTAACCCCACTCCAAGACGCGCCCCACATCGCGCACCACCGCTTTCGCCGCCATCGTGCCGAAGGTGGCGATCTGCGATACCGATTCGGAACCATATTTCTTCTTCACATAGTCGATGACGCGGTCACGACCGTCCTGGCAGAAATCGATATCGAAGTCGGGCATCGATACGCGCTCCGGGTTCAGAAAGCGCTCGAACAGCAGGTTGTATTTGAGCGGATCGAGATCCGTAATACCCAGCGAATAAGCGATCAGCGAACCGGCGCCGGAGCCGCGACCCGGCCCTACCGGCACGCCGTTGTTCTTGGCCCAGTTGATGAAGTCGGCCACGATGAGAAAGTAGCCGGGGAAGCCCATTTGAATAATGATTTTCGCCTCGAACGCGAGGCGTTCGCGATAGCGCGGCAGTTGCGCTAGGCGTTCGCTTTCATCCGGATAGAGCGCCGCCATCCGCCCCTGCAAACCTTCCTCCGCTTGCTGCACCAGATATTCGTCCAGCGTGACACCGGGCGGCGTAGGGAAATTGGGCAAACGCGGCGTGCCAAGTTCCAGCGTGAGATTGCAGCGCTTCGCAATTTCTACGGAATTTTGTACAGCCTCCGGCAGATCGGCGAACAACTGCGCCATTTCGCTTTGCGACTTGAAATACATCTGGTCGCTATAGGCTTTGGGGCGCCGTTGATCGCCCAGTACATAACCCTCGGCAATGCACACGCGCGCCTCGTGGGCCTTGAAATCCGACGCACGCAGAAATTGCACCGGATGGGTGGCGACAACGGGAATGCGAACCTGCGCCGCCACCTGTAAAGCCTGTTCGATATAGCGCTCGGTGCCCGGCGCGCCGGCGCGTTGCAGTTCGATGTAATAGGCGTCAGGAAAATACTTTGCCCATTCTTGCGCGGCTTTGGTCGCGACCTCTGCATTGCCTTGCATCAACGCGACGCCCACATCGCCTTGCATGCCGCCGGAAAGCGCCATCAATCCTTCGCTACCGCCGTCCGCAAACCAGTTCTTGCGCATTTCGGCGCGGCCGCGATGCTGGTTCTCCAACCAGGCGCGGCTCAACAGCCTTGAGAGATGAAGATAGCCGGCACGCGTACGCGCCAGGAGCAAAATTCGATAAGGCTTGTCGCGTTCGGTTTCATTGCTCACCCAAACATCGCAACCGATAATCGGCTTAATGCCCGACTCGCGCGCGGCACGATAGAACTTCACCATCCCGAACACATTGGAGAGATCGGTCAATGCGAGCGCGCCCATGCCGTCGGCAGCCGCTTGCGCCACCGCGTCATCGATGCGCACGACTCCGTCTACGACGGAATACTCGCTATGCAGGCGAAGGTGAACGAAGGAAGGTGCGGCCATCTATTGTCGGTTCTCGAAGCGGCTCGCCGAGCAGGCGAGCGAAACGGATTTTAACCCGCTCTGTCATTGCGGTCGCGAATCACAGCGTTTTGAGTCGGTGGCGTATAATCCCGCTCCTTGGTGTGCCGCTGAAGCATTTGTTTCGCATGACAATTCTTAACATTGCCGCTTATAAATTCGTGGATCTCCACGACTTGGCCGATCTCCGCGCACATTTGCGCGAGCGTGCCTTCGCCCAAAGCCTGCGCGGAACCATTTTGCTGGCGCCAGAAGGGATCAACCTGTTCTTGGCCGGCGAACCGGCAATGCTGGAATCTTTTTTGAGCGAATTGCAGGCCGACGAACGCTTCGCCGACATGCCGATCAAGCGCAGCTATTCGACCGAACAGCCCTTCAACCGCATGCTGGTGAAGCTGAAGCGCGAAATCATCACCATGAATCGTCCTGAAGTGCGTCCCGCGCAGCATCCCGCACCGCGGCTCGTCCCACAGGAATTGAAACGCTGGCTGGATGAAGGCCGCGATGTCGTTTTAATCGACACGCGCAACCGCTTCGAAGTCGATCTCGGCACCTTCAAGAATGCAAAGGAATTCGGGTTGGTTTCTTTTTCCGAATTTCCGGAAGCGATCGCCCAACACGCCGAAGAATGGCGCGACAAAACCATCGTCACCTTCTGCACCGGCGGCATCCGCTGCGAAAAAGCTGCCCCCCTTATGATTGAGGCGGGCTTCAAGGATGTGTATCAGCTTGACGGCGGCATTCTTAAATATTTCGAAGAATGCGGCGACGCGCACTACGAAGGCGAATGCTTCGTTTTCGATAAACGCGTGGCCCTCGACGGGGAACTGCAGGAAACACCGACCACGCAGTGCTATGCCTGCCAGGAAGTGGTCACGCCGGAAGAACAGCGTTCGCCGCGTTACAAGCTCGGCGAATGCTGCCCCAAATGCTATCCGCGGCAACGTGCCGCATAGGCGAGTTTCAGGGCACGCCTCATAGCGTTTTCAAATACTCGATCAAGGCCTCTTTTTGTGCGGCCGGCAACGTCGTGCCGAAGCCATGGCCCTGGTTGCCGTTCGACCGTTCGCTGGTATCGAAACGCGTGCCGACGCGCTCCGCTTCCGTTCCCCGCGTGATGAAACCAACATTCACCGGATCGTAGAGATCGTAGCCGCGCCAGAATAGTTTCGGACGTTGCGCAGGCGCCGTCAGCATATCGCGCAGCGTCGGCACGGAGCCGTTGTGCAAATAAGGCGCGCGCATCCAGATACCGTCAAGGAAAGGCGGGTTATAGCCATCCAGCTGCGCCTCCACCAAGCCTTTGCGCTCGATGCCAAAACCGCTCACCACTTTGTTCGCAGCGATCGCGTTCTCTTTGTTCCAGGTGTTGAGGCGTTCGGGATCGGTGCCGACCGCAACGAGCGCCATGCGTTTGCCCGTCTTGTCGCTGGCATGGCATACGGCGCAATTCGCGTCGAACACGGTCTTGCCGTTCGCGGCGAGCGACTGATTGATCGCGAACGGATATTTCGGCGGCTCTTTGGCGCGCAAATAATCCTGCAGCCATTTGACCTGGTCCAGAAACTCATCTCGGTCATGCGGTTCTGCGCCCAACAAGCCCAGCGCGGAATCGATAACTACCGAATAGGAATCGTGGCTATCGCCCGCCCAGTTCATGGTCGTGCCGTCGGCATCGTATTTTTTCAAATTCCAGATGGCCGGCATATCGGTGGGCCCGATACTGTTGTCCATCGGCAATTCGATCATGAAATATTTGGTCAGGTTCATGGCGTCGTCACGCCCGCGCCCCCATTCCGGAAACTCCTTGTGATAAATCCAGGCAAATTGCGCTTCGCGTTCGAGCAAGCGTTTTTTAGCAATAGGAATGATGAGGAAACGATAGGCGAGCTGATCGAACCAATCCAAATCGGTGACGAGATCGATTTCATGCATAAGGTTATCCGCGTTGAAACGTGGATCCTTGGCGCAATCGACCAGAAAGCGGAAGAAAGCTTCGAGATTAAGTGTGTGACCTGCCCCCGCTGTCACGAAAGTGGACGTCTCATCCACGCTTTTGCGATAGCTCCCTGCATGGCACGCTGCGCAATTGTTGGCGACGCGCGGGAAACCGATCACTTTTTTACTAAATCCGATGGGCAACTCGCGCCCCTCTTCCCAGGAGACGCCAAAAGCAGCATATCCCCCGGGCCCCGGCAGTTTTTCCGGAAACATGCGCGGCAACACATAAAAAATCCAATAAGGAATGCCCGCATCGTGTTCGGCGCCGATGGACCCGTATTTGAACCGTTCCTCCGGATCCTGAATCAGCGCTTCGCGATGCTCGTACATCAGGCGGTAATAACCGTAACCCCCGGCGATGAGACCGAGCACGATCAAGACGAGCAGCCACCGCAGCCATTTTTTCTTTTTCGGTGTTTTTCCTTCAGTCGCTTCCATGCTGCGTTCCCCTAAAAAGTTTTGAGGTATTCCACCAAGGCGTTCTTGTCCGCGGAGGACAACTGCGTACCGTAGATTTTTCCCTCATGGCCAACATTGGTATTGCCGGGCACCGAAGTGTCATAGCGGAAAAACTTCAACGCGCCCTCGGCCGGTATATCGCCCACGAAACCCAGCTTCGCTTGGTCATATACGTCATAGCCCCGATAAAAAATCTTGGGCCGCTGCGAGGCCGGTTCGAGCAAATCGCGCACACTCGGTACCGAACCGTTGTGCAGATAAGGCGCGCGCAGCCACAAGCCGTCCAGGGGCATGTTGGCGTAACCGAAAGTCTTGCGGAAAGTTTTGAAACGCCAGTCATAACCCGCATAAAGCGTGGCCTGGTTAACCGCGAGTTCGTGCGTATAGCTGTTGAGCCGTCGCTTATCCGTTCCGATTTCCTTCCAGGGCGTGACCTTGCCCACCAAGGCGCCCGAAAAGTCGCGCCCACCTGCGCCATGGCAACCCGCGCAATACTCCGCGTAGAGTTTGCCGCCGCGCGCCGCCAGTCCGGCATTGATCGAATAAGGGTATTTAGGCGGTTCGCGTGTCAGCATCCATTCTTCAATTCTTCCGATCGCCGCGCGATCCAGCGTGGGCGGCGTGGTACCGGTGCCGAAGGCCGCGCTTTTGTTGCGCTCTTCCACCACGGTGTTGTTGCCGTCCCAATGCAGCTGCATATTTTCGCGCGGCTTCTGCAACCAGATCGACGGAAAATCCGAAGGCGCATTCATCTCATGCGCCAATTGGTCGAGCGGAAAATTGAACAGCACCTTGGCCGCATTGAAGGTATCGACCCTGCCTGGTCCCCATTCGGGGTGATCGAACATCGGACTGAAGCGTCCACGCAACATCAGCAAACGATCGCGCATGATTGCGATGGCGACGGGATAGATGACATAACGGTCAATCAGGCCTAGTTTCTCGCCACGCTCGCGCAAGAGCCGATCAATTTCCGGCACCACATGATCGGAAGAGAAATTCGCGTCCTGCGCGCAATCGAAAAAGAATTTCTGAAAACTCCATATGTTGAAGCGATTGGCCGGCATGCCCAAATGGATCTCCGCCTTCGCTTTCTGGTTTTCGCGCACGGTGCTGGTGTGACAAACCGAACAATTGAGAAAAGTCCGATCGATGCTCTGGAAATTTCGTTTGGACATGCCTATTGGCAGGTCCTTATCTTTTTCATAAATAAAACCGAGCGAGGCGTAACCGCCGGGGAGATGCGCTTTACACACTTGCGGCATCGATTGAAAAATCCAGTAGGGGAAGCCCGATGCGCGTTCGCCTCCGGTGGAACCGTATTTGAAATGCTCCTCGATATCCGCGTACACGACCGGCTCGTCCTGCATCACCAGATACACGGCATAGCCCACCGCAACGAACGCAAAAAGCGCGGATAACAAAAACAATGTAAACAGCCAGCGCAACCAACGTCGTTTACACAGCCCCGACAGCCATTCGCAGGAACTCATTGTTCTCTCCCCTAATGTGGCGGCAAACATTGCCGCAACGCTTCGTAGCCGCTAGCAAGCAGTTGATCCAACGTTGGTACCGTTCCGTATTCAGCGCGCAGTAATTCGGCGGTAACGTGTTCGAGCCCCGCCACCCCGCTGGGTGCGTGATAAACCGCCGCACGAGGCAAAGCGGTGGAAGGCGGCATTGGCGTTTTTTCGCGCACTTCCGTCGGGACGCGCCACATCGCCAGGCGCGTATAGAGGCGCGGCGCGCAATGTTTGATCGCGGCGGCCACTTGAACATCCGATCCATTGAGGAAATTGGGTGGAAATTGGGCGCTGCTCGCATGACAGCTTGCGCATTGCGGATAGAACGCCGCGAAACTACGCGACGCGACCGAAGTCGGCGCGGGGGGCTCCGGATCTTCGACTAGCGGAGATGGGAGTCCCGCACCTTCATCGCAGCAAGCATTCGGCTTCATGCCCAGCCGCGTGAACAAGGCGTGCATGATTCGCGTCGCGTTGAATACCTCGTCGTCTTCCACCGCCACGCTCGCAAGTGCCTCGCGTACACGCGCGAAATCGTCCTTCACTGCCACCACCGCTCGCGCCTGAACCTGACGTGTCGCACCTGCGACGCGCACATCGCGTTGCTCCCATCTCAACTCGACGCGAGGAACCGCCCTGCCGTCGGCCAATCTGGCGCGCAACCCCTGGCTTATTGGCGCAAAACGAAAACTGCCGCGCGCATCGAAATCGACCGCCTCGATATCGAAGCGCGCAAGCGGTTGCGGAACATGCTGCGCCACGCTCAATGCAAGCGCATTCAACTCGCCCGTTTTGTCACGCAATTCGACGCGACCGGAAAAACGCGTGGCCGCTGTCGCACCATCGGACGGAGGCGCACATTGGAAGCGCAACCATTGCGCGGTCCATGCGAGTTCGCATTGCGCTTCGTAATTACTTTGAAGTGATGGCGCCGGCGCTGTCTGCAGTTGACGATCGAGCGAGCGCGCATCGCGCACTGAAATGAAGTCCGCCAACCCGGCAACGAAACGTCGCATGGTTTCCGGCTCGGGTCCGCTCCACACTTCGAGCGCTGCACGCGGCGCGAGCGGTTCGAAAATCGCGTTCACATGGCTAAGCGCGACCCCCTGCGCGAGCTTCGCATCCTCCGCCGGAAAGGGATCGCGGTTAGGAATATCCGGATTTGGAATCGCTAAACCGTTGGGCCAACGCTCGCGCCAGGTTTTTGCGAATGCGGGCAACACATCCGTTTGCCATGCGGGTGCGTTTTCATCGAAAGCACGCCCACCGCTGAGACGATATTGAAGCGTCGCGACAAGCAGCGCCGCGCGGCAGCGTTGTGCGCCACTCGGATCATTGCCACAGCCTTCGCGCCAGAGCCGCTGCCACACGCCGTACATATTCGCGCGATCGGTCGCGGCATCGATCGCGTCGGGAAAATCCACGCCGCGCCGCACGGGCACGCCGTGATAAGTAAGCTGTTCTTGGGCGAGTAAAGCGGCGACGCGCGGATTTGCATTCGTCTCTTGCCAGAGTTGACGCGAAAAAATCGGTGCGAGGTTTTGGTGACAGGATGCGCAGATCGCGCGTCGCGCATAACGCAACTGCGGTTTTGCGCCGGGTCGATAATCGCTGAGCACTTGGAATTCGAAACGCCCCGCCGTCTCGTTATAACTGATGATTTCGATCAGTTCGTTCTTTTCCTGATAGCCGAGATAAATACGATCTTTGAGCAAACTGCCGCCGCTCTCCGACCCTTCGCGATCCACGGCCGCCACAATGCGCGGATACTTGAAAAACGCCGGCGAGGCCGCTGTGCGCTGTAGCGAGCGACCGAGAGGAATCAGCACTTGTTTCACGCATCCCTTTTGCGCCCCGCATCCCGCGCGTCGCTCGAGCCGATCGATCAATGCTTCATAGGGAAAAGGGACGTCCGTGCTGGCCAGTACATCGAATAAAGAACGCCCTTTCGGCGGAGCATCCGGCCCAGGAGCGCGCGCATCCACTGCCCAACGTGGAGAAGGCGGCGTTTGGGCAATTGCTTGCGCGGCAAAGGCGACCGCCACGCTTATGGCCACATAGACGCAAAGCCGATGCAGCAGCAGCGGACGTCCATTGGCGTTACGCGCTCGCCGTCGGTTGGCCATGCTGAGGAGAGTCGGTCGCGCGTCGATTGCGATCCGTGCCGGCGTCTTCTGGAGTGGAAAAATCTGACGGTACGCTAGCGACAAGGCCCGACATCGCCACAACGATCGCGGCGAAACAGGACCGTCGAAAGTTTTTTGCATGCGGGCTCATCGCGCAATCTCACTTAGTCGCGACGGTCACTCGCTGCTGCGTGCCCGGCCAGCAGTCTTCTTTAGGCGTTTCGCCTTTTACGAATGCGGGCCCATCGCGCTCCGCAACTTCCTTGTTGTAAAGCCAGAAGTTAATCAGGAAGCTTTTATGCACATAGGCGCGACCCAGATAAAAGCCCGGCCGGACCATGCGGATTTCATCGCGAATCTGCAAGCCGTTGCGTCCACCGAGAAAGTCCGGCCGCTCCCGATAGCCAGGCAGTTCGTCGCTGAAGAAATAATCGATCAATATCGATTCGCGCCGCCCATCGAGCAGACTTTGTCCGCAATACAACTGGGCAGGAAACAGCAACCATTGCTCCTTCCCGTTCACCTTGATTGTCTGCACCGTATTTGGGTCGTCGACGATCGGCTTGAGCACATTGAGGTCCTCAATCCGGTTGCGCAGCAGACGCTGGTCTCGATAGAAGACCTTGCCTTTCCACAATGCGCGCCCCAAATCTTCGACTCGATGAAGCTTGAGTTCCACGGCAACGCCCGGCAGACCGCCGACGATTTCGCTCAAACGACGATCGTTGTCCGCGTTTTTAGGAAACACCAGATCGCCGTCATAGGGACCGTCCGGAATAGGGCCTGCACTGAGCCGCGCATAAATCTGATCCAGTTGTTCCTGACTGTAATTGGAAATGTTCGCCGGGGTCAGCTTTTGCAAATCTTCCCGCGAAAGCGGGAAATCGAATTCCACTGAGGCGAAATCGGGCTTGCTTTGATAGCTCTCGCCGGCAGGAGCGAATTTCAAATCCGGTGGCGGATTGAACCGCTTGTCGATGGCATCGCAACCTGCAAGCATCCCGAGCAAGGTGAGCGCGGTCACCACAGCACCTAAGGGCGCGAAGCGTGTATTCATGGCGACCTCCATCACATTGTTGCCAGAAAAGCGATCAAGGCTTTTTTATCCGCCTCGGACAGATCCTGTCCGAACGGATGGCCGTCGTTCTCGATGTCCGCAGTGCAATTGCTGTAAAACTCCACCAACTTGGGATGCGAACGCATCACAGCAACAGGCATGACCTTGCCGTCTTTCGGTTGCTTGAGAAACTCTGCGACCAAGCTGCGCAATTCATTTACTGTCGCAGTTGCTTCTTCGGGCCCCAAGTCTTTGGCGAGTCGCTGTTCGAGGCCTTGAGGATCGAGCTTCAATTGCACCAGATCGTTGGCGAAATCCTTATGCCGGAAGTTCACCAGACCGGCGGCAGTGGTGCCCTTGGGAATGAGCACTGTCAAACCCACCACCTTTTTCTCTTCGCCGTTTTCCACGCTCCGCAATTCCAAGGGCAACGGCACATCGACATCGAGCTTGGTGATTTTCGGAACACGTTGGGCAGGATTGAGCAAATCCTCCATGGACTTGACGTAGAGTGAAAAGCGGCCTTCGACGTCAGGATCGTAGTTCATGCATGCCGGTGCCTTGTCGTCCGGCAACAGTTGCTTGCTCGCGCGATCGACATAAGGAGAGCGGTAGAAAAAGTTTTCGCGGTTTTTCGGCTGGCCGCATATTTCCGGCCCGATGGCGTTGTTATGCGCGAAAGGCGCGTGCGCCCAAAGCGAGATCAAGGAAACGTTGCGATAGTAGCCGCGGCCGCCGTCGTTAGGCTCCTTGACGCCTGCCACTTTCGCGCGCGCACGCAAGGTCTCCGAGCCGTACTCCTCCCATACATGATCTTTCATATGATTGGAATGCAGCGCTCGGCAGCGATAAGTGCCGACTTCGGTCACCGGCGTCAGTTGGTCATTGCCCAGCCAGTCGAGGCGCATGCCTTGATCGTTCGCGGCGCGGAAATCCCGATGCTGAAACGCGCCGCCCTCCGATTCCGGAATGCTCGAATGGCAGCGCGCACAGTTGTCGGCAAAGACTTGACTACCGCGTTTCACCGCATTTTTGCCGAACTGTTTGTCCAGCGCCGCGACCAGCGCGTCGTAGGAGTACTGCGCTTTGGAATCTTTACGTTTCAGGACTTGTTCGCGCGCCACATGCAGGTCGGTAGGACGCGCTTCA
>DATEEW010000101.1:0-2395 GCA_035280965.1 Burkholderiales bacterium | reverse complement strand
CGCCGCTTTGACTGAAGTCTAAGTCCAACACCGGCGTGAAACTAAAGTCGACGCCGTGGCTTTTCAATTCGGTGGCGAGCACCACGCCAAGATTGAAAGCCAGATTCATCGCCACAGAAGGTGCGCTATCGAATAGTTCACCCAATTTGCGCATCGGCGGCAAACGGGTGAATCCCTCGCGAAAACGCTGTACTCGCCCGCCCTCTTGATCGACGGCGATCAATAAGGCAGGGCTACGCACACTGCGAATATCCGCCGTCAGCGCGCGCAATTGTTCAGGCGATTCATAATTACGCGCGAACAGAATCACTCCACCCACTAACGGGTGCGCGAGCGCTTCGCGCTCCTCTTTCGTCAAGGAATGGCCGGCCACGTCCATCATGACCGGGCCCAGCGACAACTCACGCATTCGCTTCGCCCTCGAGAATGACATAGGCCGCCGCCATGGCCTTTTCATCGGTGAGGCTGACATGCGCACGGGAGATGCCGCGTTGTTGCATCAAGGCTTGCAGTGCCGGCGCAAGTTCGAAATGCGGACAGCCTGAAGGATGATTCACCACCGCGATATTCCGCCATGTCACCGGTGTGTGGATGCCGGTCCCCATCGCCTTTGAAAAAGCTTCTTTGGCGGCGAAACGTTTAGCCAGATAGGCGGCCCCCTTGCGATGCGTCTTGAAGCGCGCATATTCGCGTTCGCTCAATACTCTTTGCGCGAAACGGTCGCCATGTCGCGCCAGTGCCGCCTCAATACGCGGAATCTCGATCAAATCGATCCCGATACCCATAATCATGTTCGATCTCGACGCAGGGCGGCATGTGAAATCAGCGCCTTCATTTCACGGACGGCTTCGCGCATGCCAACATAGACAGCCCGACTGACAATGGAATGACCAATATGCAATTCGCGCACGCCGGGCAGCAGCGCAACGGGTTCGACATTGAAATAGTTCAGCGCATGACCGGCATTGAAACGCATGCCGTGCGCACGGATGGCTTCGCCGGCGCGACGCAATATTTCTAGTTGTTCGACGACGGGTTCGCTTTCGGCATCCCGGCCTTTGGAATGAAACTCGTGGGCATAGGGACCGGTATGCACTTCGCACACTCGCGCGCCGATGCGATGCGCCGCCTCAACTTGACGTAGATCCGCGTCGATGAATACGCTAACCACGATACCGGCATCGTTCAGGCGCGCCACAGCGGTTTTTAAACGCGCTTCCTGCGCGGCGATGTCGAGTCCGCCCTCGGTCGTGATTTCGTGCCGTCCCTCGGGAACCAGCATTGCCATTTCGGGGCGAATACGACAAGCGATATCGAGCATTTCGTTCGTCGCCGCCATTTCCAAATTAAGTTTGATGTGCGTGAGCTCGCGCAAGCGCCTTACATCCTCGTCCTGGATGTGGCGACGGTCTTCTCGCAAATGAACGGTAATACCGTCGGCGCCGCCCAGATGCGCTTCCACTGCCGCCCATACGGGATCGGGTTCGTAAGTGCGACGCGCCTGACGCAAGGTCGCGACGTGGTCGATATTGACGCCGAGTTCGATCATAGCTGCTGCAGTTCTTTAAAAACGTTTCGAGTGTGCAAAGGCTGGCGATCCAACCGATGATTGATCAACATGCGCATAAGCTGCTTATATTGAGGCAGAACCGTCGGATCGCCATAATTTTCATCCGCAATCGCCAGCAAAGTACTGCCGGTAAAAACCGGGACGTTCATATTCGCAGTCGCGGCACGCACCGGGCCGCGCTCGGGTTCATAAGTGTATGCGCCCTGCGGGTCCAGCCGAGATCCGCTTTCGGCTTCGCGATCCAAGGTCATCGCATAACCCAATTCCTTCAGCAGGGCCTTCTCGAATTTGCGCAGTACCTGAGTACGCTGCGAGTCATCGGCCAAACCCGCGAGCGCTTCGGCATAACGGTCATACAGCGCTTCGTGCGGATCTTCCCGCGCCATCAGTCGCAGCAATAATTCGTTCAAATAAAAGCCGCAAAGCAAAGCATCACCGCTCAGCAAAGGTTGTCCGCCCATCCATTCGCAACCGTTCAGCGTCCGCACTTCGCCGCGTCCCGACCATCCCACCAACAAGGGCTGAAAGGCCATGAGCAAGCCGCGCAAATTTGAGCGGGGGCGCCGGGCGCCTTTGGCCAGCAAAGGCAGGCGCCCATGCGCACGACTATAAACCTCAAGCAACAGACTGCTTTCGCTATAAGGATAGCTGTGCAGCACATAGACTTGATCGCCCTCGACCCATTTGCGCTCAACCACCGTCGTAGCCCAACTTGCGTAATTGACTTTCGTCCTCGGACCAGCCGCTGCGGACTTTCACCCAGAGTTCCAGAAAAACTTTTCCACCGAACAATTTCTCCATATCGATGCGCGCAGCGGTTCCCAG
>DATEEW010000100.1:0-3245 GCA_035280965.1 Burkholderiales bacterium | reverse complement strand
CATGTCACTGTTCCCGATCAGCCTGCCGAAAGCATGCAAGCGTTGAACGCTGGCATCGGCTTGCGGTGTTATCTGGCGCGTGCGCGCGAGCGCCGCGCTCGCAATCGGCCATGGAGCCGCGGCTCGGCCGACGAAGGCGTTATCAAGCGCGCCGAGCGAGACGACGCCTCTTCGTCCCCGTGACCCGATGCGATCGAATCGGCGAATTTCCAGAAAACATTGGCCATCGACGAACAGCAATTCGCTTTGCGCCGCTCTGAGGCCGACCGCATTCAAGGTTTCGTGTGCGATGTGTTCGGCGATAAGCAAGCTGCGCCAGCGCGCGGTGATTTCGTTATTTCCAGGCGCGCTGAATTTGACGAGTACTGCGCGCGGACCGTCAGCATGTTGCACCAGCGTGCTGAATTTTGGCTGATCGCCTCCGGCGGAGGAGCCGATGAGCTCGCCCGCCAATGCGGCGCGCGCAAATTGCGGATAGCGTTCGGCGCGTTGCGAAGCCGGTAGAAGCGTGGCGTTCGATTGCGCGAGAAAGCGCGATAGAGACCCTTCGCCGACGATGAGATTGCCGATGAAGTCCTCGCCGCGTTCGGCCAGCGCAATGAGGCAATGATCGTCGTTCCACAACTCGATTTCAGGCGGCAGATTCAATGCGGTCGCGTGCGCGTGAACAAAGCTGCGGCCGAGAAAACCCTGAGGCCGCATATCGTGTAACCACCAGGGAAGGCCTTGGAGATATTGATTGGCCTCCTTTGTGCGCACGACATATCCGCTCGGGTGGACGGGAATCAACTCTCCGACCGGTTCGACGGCGCCGCTCGCGCGCACGCGATAGATCGCAAAGCGGTCATGGCCGCCTACTCGGCGGCGAAGGGCATAAGAAGTCCGACGCGCGGCGCCAAATGCAACGACCGCCTCGCTAGCCGAGGCGATTCGCCTGGAAAGCGTCGGCTGGCTGATGCCGAGCGCTTGGGTCAGTTCGCTGGCGGAACGGGGGCCACTTTGTAGCTGAGCGATTAAAGGAGCACTATCCATGAATGGATAATGAATAGATTGACGGGGCTAGTCAACAACCAAATATTAAATAATTCAATTAATTATATAAGTTATGCAGGATCATGTGAATAGATTGTTGCGGCGTCAGCTAGCCTTGTCCGGCTGCCTTGCCGCTGGCGAAGCAGGCGGTGAGCAGATAACCACCCGTACGAGCTTCCCAGTCCAACATTTCGCCGCAGCAGTAGACGCCGGGCAGTTTCTTCAGCATCAGGTTTTCATTGAGTTCATCGAAGCGGACGCCGCCGGCTGTGCTGATGGCTTCGTCGATCGGGCGAGGCCTGATCAATCGCACGGGCAGGGCTTTGATCCCTTCGGCAAGTCGCTTCGCGTCATCGAAAACCTCTTTGCTCAAGCATTCGCGCAGTAACCCGGCCTTCACGCCGCTGATTCCGAGCCGGCTGCTTAAATGGCTGCTCATCGAACGCGAGCCGCGCGGATGGGCGATTTCTTTGGCGAGTGCGTCGGTCGATTTGTCCGGTGCGAGGTCGAGGCGAATGATTGCTTCGCCTTGCGCTTCAATGGCATCGCGCAGTAGTGCGGAGAAGGCATAAGTCAGGCTGCCTTCGATGCCATATTCACTGACCAACATTTCACCAATGCGCGATTCGCCTTCAAAGCTAAGGCGCACCGACTTCAGGGGTTGGCCCGCGAAACGTTCACGTAAATGCGTGCTCCATTGCACTTCGAACCCGCAGTTCGCAGGTTTAAGCGGTGCGATTTGAATGCCGCGCAAAGCGAGCAGCGGCACCCAAGCGGCATCGGAACCTAGTCTTTTCCAGCTCGCGCCGCCGAGAGCGAGAATCACGGCATCGGCTTCTGCGACCACTTGGTCGTTCGATGTTTGAAAGCGCAAAGCGGTTGCGCGTTCTTCGCTGGCCCAGCCGATCCAACGATGGCGCATATGAAAGCGGACGCCTTGCGCTCTTAAACGATGCAGCCAAGCGCGCAGCAAGGGCGCAGCTTTCATCTCTTTGGGAAAAACGCGGCCGGAAGTGCCGACGAAAGTTTCGATGCCGAGGTCGTGCGCCCATTCGCACAAGGCTTGCGAATCGAAGTGTTGCAACAGTGGTTCGATGTATTTGCGGTGCTCGCCATAGCGCGCAAGAAAGGCTTCTTTCGGTTCCGCGTGTGTAAGATTCAATCCACCTTTACCGGCGAGCAGAAATTTTCGGCCTACCGAAGGCATCGCATCGTAGAGGTCTACTTGTACGCCGCGCTCCGCGAGCGTTTCGGCCGCCATGAGACCGGCGGGACCGCCGCCTATGATGATCGCGGAAGAAATTGACTGGGTCATTAACGGTTTGTCATTCCAGCGGAAGCGGAATCCGGGTCTGGATTCCGGCTCGCGCTGCGCTTGGCCGGAATGACCAGCGATTTCTCAACGCCCTTCCGCTTCTTCGATTTGCTTACGCGTCGCGTCGGCATCCTGCTGAAGTGTCTGCTCCACGCCTTTGGCTTTTTCCAGCGCTTCGCGTTGCGGCTGAATGATATCGGGTGGTTTTGGTTTGTCGCAGGCTGTAAGAATTAGCACGGTACAGAAAGCGAGGGCGGTTCTTTTCATTCCTTACTCCTTTACTAAGCGATCGCGCAAGACTTTCAGTTCGCGGTAATACGCAACCAAGGTGTCCAACGAGAACGACGCGTTCGCAGGGCTGGGGCTGGGCGTCAGAAAAACTTTAGTGTGGCCGATTTCGAAGGTCTGCAATCCCCATTCGCCTGATGCCTCAATTGCGCGGGTGTAGCGTAAGAAGTTGCCCAGCGCGAGCTTGCCATGAAACCAGGCAATGCGCGGCTGTGCCCGCTCGAGTTTTTCAAGTAAAAGAGGCGCGCCGTCTCGCCAGTCCGCCGCGCTCAAATCATTTGCCTGCGGCGTAGGGCGTGGAACGACATCGGTAAAGCCGATGTTGTATTCGGTGTAAAGCTTTTCCACCGCTTTAACAGAGGGCGTCAAAACCTCCGGCACGATTTGCGCAGCGTTGAATGCGGGCCAGAAGCGATTGCGCGGGTGCGCGAATACAAAGCCGCGCTCGGCAGACACGCGTCCCGGGTTTATGCCTACCGACAAGATATCCAAACCGGGTCGAATGTAATCAGGGAGCGTTTTATTCGGGTCGATCTGACTCAATCCGCGTCCATCCAGGTTTCAATCTTCGGCGCGACTTGTTGCGCCAGATCGGGCGCGAGACAGTCGA
>DATEEW010000099.1:0-2959 GCA_035280965.1 Burkholderiales bacterium | reverse complement strand
GCCCCCGCTCCCGTCAATGGGGAGGACAAAGCCAATGCGCAAGATTGCCGGTACGTGGCTTTAGGTGTGGGGGATGCGTATAATGCGGCTTTGGTCGACATAGCCGCCATGCGTGTACATAAGGCCCTGACGTTCGACGACGTTCTGCTCGTCCCCGCTCATTCCACCATTCTGCCGCGCGATGTAGCGCTTAAAACCCCGATTTCGCGCAGAATTCAGCTCAATATGCCGCTCGTGTCCGCGGCCATGGACACGGTGACGGAAGCCCGACTTGCCATTGCCATGGCGCAAGAGGGCGGCATCGGAATTATTCACAAAAATCTGACGGCCAAGCAACAAGCGGCCGAAGTGTTGAAAGTCAAACGTTACGAGTCCGGCGTGGTCCGGGACCCCATCACGATTCCGCCGGAAATGACGGTGCGCGAAGTCAAGGCTTTGACACAGCAGCATAAGTTTTCCGGTCTGCCCGTGGTCGAAGGCAAAAAAGTCGTCGGCATCGTCACCAACCGCGATTTGCGATTCGAAACGCGCCTGGACCAACCGGTGCGCAACATCATGACTTCGCGCGACAAGCTCGTCACCGTGAGTGAAAGCGCTACGCTCGATGAAGCGACGTCGCTTTTGCATCGCCACCGCCTTGAGCGTGTACTGGTCGTCAGTGAGAATTTTGAATTGCGCGGCCTCATTACGGTTAAGGACATTCTCAAATCCAGCGAACATCCCATGGCCTGCAAGGACGAGCAGGGTAAGCTCCGTGTCGGCGCTGCAGTAGGGGTAGGTGAGGGGACGGAAGAGCGGGTGAATCTGCTCGTGGAAGCAGGGGTCGATGTACTGGTCGTCGATACCGCCCATGGCCATGCTCAAGGCGTGCTCGAGCGCGTGCAATGGGTGAAAAAGAATTTCCCGTACGTGGAAGTTATAGGCGGCAATATCGCCACCGGTACGGCGGCGAAAGCGCTGATCGAATACGGCGCGGACGCAGTGAAGGTAGGCATTGGCCCGGGCTCCATCTGCACCACGCGTGTCGTGGCCGGCGTCGGCGTTCCGCAAATCACTGCGATTCGCAATGTGGTCGAAGGGCTGAGCGGCAACCGCGTGCCCATCATTGCAGACGGCGGCATCCGCTATTCAGGCGATATCTCCAAAGCGCTCGCCGCTGGGGCCGATTGCGTAATGATCGGTGGGCTCTTCGCGGGCACCGAGGAAGCGCCGGGTGAAATCGAATTGTTCCAGGGACGCTCTTACAAGTCGTATCGTGGCATGGGCTCCCTAGGAGCCATGCAGCAAGGTGCTGCTGACCGTTATTTTCAGGACCCCGCGTCCAACGTCGACAAGCTGGTGCCCGAAGGCGTTGAAGGCCGCGTACCCTACAAAGGTTCGATGCTCGGCGTGATTACGCAATTGCTCGGCGGCGTTCGGGCGAGCATGGGTTATCTGGGCTGCGCGTCTATCGAAGAAATGCACGCACGGGCCGAATTTGTGGAAATCTCATCGGCGGGCATGCGCGAATCGCATGTGCACGATGTGCAAATCACTAAAGAAGCGCCCAACTATCACATCGAGTGATTGCAATATGCCGGACAAAGGCGGCCGCGGCCGCCTTTCTTATTTCTGATTAAAACGCGGTTCGCATGGCACAACAAAAAATCTTGATTCTCGATTTCGGCTCGCAAGTTTCGCAGCTGATTGCGCGCCGCGTGCGCGAAGCGCAGGTGTACTGCGAACTGCATCCCTACGATGCATCGGAAGAATTCATTCGCGAGTTCAATCCCAAAGGCATCATTCTTTCGGGCGGTCCGAATTCGGTTTACGAGGCCGAAGACTGGTGCGCGCCCCAAGTCGTGTTCGAACTCGGTGTGCCGGTGCTGGGCATTTGCTACGGCATGCAAACCATGGCGAAGCAACTGGGAGGTACTGTCCAAAGCTCGAACGTGCGCGAATTCGGCTATGCCGAAATCCGAGCACGTGGCCATTCCAAATTTTTCGAAGGCATTCAAGATCGCAGTAACGCGGAAGGTCACGGCTTGATCGATGTGTGGATGAGCCATGGCGACAAAGTGACCGAGTTGCCGGCAGGTTTCAAGCTGATCGCGAGTAATCCTTCTTGCCCGATTGCGGGCATGGCCGACGAAGCGCGCGGTTTCTACGGCGTGCAATTTCATCCCGAAGTCACGCATACCCCCAAGGGGCGCGAGATGCTTGCGCGCTTCGTACGCGATATCTGCGGTTGTAGCGGCGACTGGAATATGCCTGACTATGTGGACGAAGCCGTCGCGCGCATACGCGAACAAGTCGGCAAGGAGGAAGTGATCCTTGGTCTGTCGGGCGGTGTCGATTCTTCCGTTGCTGCCGCATTGATCCACAAGGCCGTCGGCGATCAACTTACTTGCATCTTCGTCGATACCGGGCTTCTTCGCAAAGGCGAAGCGGAGCAGGTGATGGACACCTTCGCTCAACATATGGGCGTCAAGGTCGATATGGTGGAAGCTGCACAGCGCTTCATGCGCGAGCTGGCCGGGGTCAGTGATCCCGAGCAGAAACGAAAAATCATCGGGCGAGAATTCGTTCATGTGTTCCAGGAAGAAGCCGAGCGCTTACCTAATGCAAAGTGGCTTGCTCAAGGCACGATCTATCCGGATGTGATCGAATCCGCCGGCGCGAAAACGAAGAAGGCGCACACCATCAAATCACACCACAACGTGGGTGGTCTGCCGGATACCTTGCATCTCAAATTGCTCGAGCCCTTACGCGATCTGTTCAAGGACGAAGTGCGTGAGCTCGGTCTCGCGCTCGGCCTGCCGCGGGAAATGGTCTTCCGTCACCCATTCCCGGGGCCGGGACTCGGCGTACGCATTCTCGGCGACGTGAAACGCGAATACGCGGATCTGCTGCGCGAAGCGGACGCGATTTTCATCGAAGAGCTACGTGCCGCAGATTGGTACGACAAGACGGCGCAGGC
>DATEEW010000098.1:0-2945 GCA_035280965.1 Burkholderiales bacterium | reverse complement strand
TCGACTGTTTAATTGCGCCCACTCTTCCGGAAATTTGATCGAAGTAGCTGCGTAACAGCGCGTGATAACGCGGATCGTCCATCAAAAAAGCATCGTGGCCGTGGGGGGCGTCGATCTCCGCGTAACTGACGTCGAGTCGGTTATCGAGCAGCGCCTTCACAATTTCTCGTGTGCGCGTCGGACTAAAGCGCCAATCCGACGTGAACGAGGCGACAAAGAAACGTGTCTTGCTCGAAGCAAAGGCGGCGGACAGATTACCGTCGAAGTCGTGTGCCGGGTCGAAATAGTCAAGCGCGCGCGTAATCAACAGATAGGTGTTGGCGTCGAAATAAGAAGAGAATTTATCTGCCTGATAGCGTAAGTAGGATTCGATTTCAAAATCCACATCGAAATGGAAGCCGAGTTTTCCGGCGCGCAGTACGCGGCCGAATTTTTCCATCATCGCATCGTCGGATAAATAGGTGATGTGACCGATCATGCGAGCAACGCGTAAACCCCGTTTGGGAATTACTCCGTGTTCATAGTAGTTGCCCCCGTGGAAATCGGGATCGGTCGTAATCGCCTGACGGGCCACTTCGTTGAATGCGATGTTCTGCGCCGACAACTTGGGCGCGGCCGCAATGACCAGCGAATGCGCGATGCGATCGGGAAAAGAGATGGCCCATTGCAGCGCTTGCATGCCGCCAAGGCTGCCGCCGATCACCGCGGCGAACCGCTTGATCCCCAGATGGTCCGCGAGTCGAGCCTGGGCTTGAACCCAGTCTTCCACTGTTACGACGGGAAAACTCGAACCATAGGGCTTGCCGCTTAGCGGATTGATGCTTGCTGGTCCGGTGGATCCGAAACAGCCGCCGAGGTTATTGACGCCGATGACGAAGAAGCGCTCCGTATCCAGGGGCTTGCCCGGCCCGATGAGATTGTCCCACCAGCCCACGTTATGAGGCGCGTCGGCGTAGAAGCCCGCCACATGATGCGAAGCATTGAGGGCGTGGCAGACCAGCACCGCGTTCGACGCTTCCGCGTTGAGCGTGCCATAGGTCTCGTAGGCCAGATCGTAGCGATCAAGCGTGGCGCCGCTTTGAAGTTGTATGGGTTGGTCGATATGGACGCGATGCGCCACTACCGGGCCGACCGAATGAGGATTCATCATTTCGCGCGCAAGCGGCCCGAGGGCCTCCCAATAAACAAAACCCGTTGCAGCTTGCGCGGCTGAAACGGGTTGCCCTCGCTTTAGCCGTACTTATTTGTCGCATCCCGAGGTTTTGGACCTCGAAATGGGCGCCCGCAAGCTGATATCAAATCGGCGCTTAACACTTCAATTAAAGCCAAGTACGGTCGCGAGCTCCCGAAGGGTGCAAGCGGGGACAAAGCAATCCGCCGCGATGTCCTTCGAGCATGCGCTCACGCGAGCGCGTAAAACTACAACGAAGCGGGGGCTCGATCAACGTTGGCTTCGAGAGAAACTCCCAAAGGGGCGAGCGAGGGAAAGTACCCGCTGCGCCAACTACCAGATATAGCGCCCGATTCAAGGTGCGCAGTTTAACGCGTTTCGGATTTTTGTTGCCAGTCGGCGCGACGGAATTGCTTGCGGCGCAGCTCGGCCAACTCGGCATGGGCGGCGTATTGATGGACGCGGTCGCTGATCTCCGCACGGAGTGCATCGGGCAGGGAGCGGGCGGCCAGGTCGAAGCGCGAAACAATGGGATCGGGCCCTTCGCGATCTTGGGGGGATAACCCGAGCACGTCCCCGGAGGCGATAGCGGCCTCTTCGACGCCATCATGGAAGTACCCGCTTTCCTCCTCCCACACCAGCGCTTTCTCGCTGCCGGTGATGCCATAGCAAAGCTGGAAGGAGCGCAGGTGACCGGTATTGCTCTGCCAGACGAACAGATCGAAATAGTCGCTGTGAAACCAGCGTCGCTCTACGTTCGGTTCGTCCTGACGTACACCTAAGATTTCGCGCAGCATGGCTCGTTCCGTCCTGAGGTTGAGACTATGAACTCGATGTCGCGGTGGGGGTTTCTGATTCGACCGCGTTAGCGGTTATTGTTCAAACGGTCAAGCAGCATACGCGCCCGCTCCGGATCTTCGCTACGGAGAATACGCTGGGCCATCACCTCCGCCTCGGGAATACTGGAGCGCAGCAGTTGTTGTTTGACCGCGGGCAATTGGGCCGGATGCATGGAAAACTGGCGCAGACCCAGCCCTAGAAGTAGTCGGGCTAGTTCCACTTGCCCTGCCATCTCACCGCAAACGGCTACCGGCACTTCGGCTCGTGTGGCGATACGAATAGTATGGCCGATTAGATACAGAACCGCAGGGTGCAACGGGTCGTATAGATGAGCCACCGCGTCGTCGGTCCGATCGATCGCCAGCGTGTATTGAATCAAATCGTTCGTACCGATGGATAGAAAGTCCAGGCGTTTCACGAATTGTCCCAGCGCGAGTGCCGCAGCCGGTACTTCGATCATGCCGCCGACAGCAACGTCCGGGTCGAAGGGGATTTTTTGATCGAGCAGACTCTGCTGCGCCACCTTGATGAAATCGTGCGCCTGCTCGATTTCGTGTAAATGGGCGATCATGGGAATCAACAAGCGCACCTTGCCGTAATGCGAGGCGCGATAGAGCGCGCGGAGTTGCGTCAGAAACATTTGCGGTTCGGACAGGCAGAAACGAATTGCACGCAAACCCAGTGCGGGGTTCGGGCCGGGGGCCTGGCCGCTGAGCGCTTTGTCCGCACCGATGTCCAGGGTGCGTATAGTGACCGGTCGGCCTTGCATCGCTTCTACTACGGAGCGATAGGCTTCGAACTGCTCTTCTTCGCTGGGTAACTGGTTGCGATTCAAGAACAGGAACTCGCTGCGAAACAGGCCTACGCCCGTTGCGCCGCTTTCGATCACCTCATCGATGTCTTGCGGCAGTTCGATATTCGCCTGCAGTTCGAT
>DATEEW010000097.1:0-10896 GCA_035280965.1 Burkholderiales bacterium | reverse complement strand
ATCCCATGCAGCCTCATCGCTGGTATGTGCGCTTGAATGAACCGCCGATCATCGAAAGCACGCCGCTTGCTGAAGTACGCGGCAAAGATATCGATCCTCACCTACCGCGCGGCCCTGAAGCGATGCGATGGCGCGGTTTTCTCAACGAAGCGCAAATGCTGCTGCATCAGCATTCGGTGAATGAGGCACGTGAAGAGCGCGGCGCCTTACCCATCAATTCGGTCTGGCTTTGGGGCGAAGGTTCCAGCGCGCCGCCACCCACGCGACCCTTTCAACGTGTACGAGGTCGCAGCGCTTTAGCTGCCGGACTGGCGCTCGCAAGCGGCGCATCGGCGCAAGCGCGTCCCGAACATGCAAGCGAATGGTTCAAAAACACTTCCGCAGAAGGCGTCGAACTGATCGTGCTCGACGATTTGCTGGCGCCTGCGTGTTATGGCGATTTGCACGCCTGGCAATCGCGTTTGCAACAACTCGAACGGCATTGGTTCGCACCCGCGCTCGCCGCTTTACGCGACGGACGCATCGGCATGCTGAGCATTCACAGCATGGGCGCGGGCGCCTCCTTTAGCGTCGAAACCACACGTCAGGATTTGCGTTATTTCTGGCGGCGACCCAAAGCTTTGAACACTTACGCCGACCCCGCATGAGCCGCATCGTCACACGCCCCGTTCCACTTGCTGCCGAAGCGATGCTGCGCCAGGCTGGCGTACATCCGGTACTCGCACGCCTTTACGCTGCGCGCGGCGTCAAAAAAGCGGAGGAATTGGGCTACGGATTCGAAGCCTTGCTACCGCCTCCGGGTTTGCGTGATTGCGAAGCGGCCGCCGTGCTGCTTGCCGATTACATTGCGCAAAATAAACGCCTGCTGGTCATCGCCGATTTCGATTGTGATGGCGCAACAGCTTGCGCAGTCGCCGTGCGCGCGCTGCGCGCTTTCGGCGCGACGGTCGACTATTTCGTGCCTAGCCGCGAAATGGGCTATGGGCTGACGGCCAAAGTCGTCGATATGGTGGCGCCGCTCAAACCGGATTTGTTGATTACGGTCGATAACGGCATCGCTGCCGTCGAAGCCGTTGAGTCGGCACGTGCGCGCGGCATCGCGACGCTCGTGACCGATCATCATTTGCCGGGCGAAACCTTGCCGCTTGCCGCATGCATCGTCAATCCGAATCAACCGCAATGCGGATTCGAAAGCAAATGCATTGCAGGTGTCGGCGTCGTGTTTTACGTAATGCTCGCGCTGCGCAGCGAATTGCGCCGACGCGGTCGTTTCGAAGGGAAACAGGAACCGAATCTCGCCGCATTGTTGGATTTGGTCGCATTGGGTACGGTGGCCGATGTGGTGAAACTGGATCGCAACAACCGCATTCTGGTGAGCCAGGGTCTGAAACGAATTCGCTCCGGACGCATGCACGCCGGTATTGCCGCGCTGTTCGCCATTGCCGGTCGCGACCCCCAACGCGCTTGCGCTTTCGATTTTGGATTTGCGCTTGCGCCGCGTATCAATGCTGCCGGCCGACTCGCCGATATGCATCTGGGCATCGAATGCCTGATTACCGACGATACGGCACGCGCATTCAATATCGCGCAACAACTCGATGCGCTGAATCGAGAGCGTCGAACAGTCGAAGCGCAAATGCAGGCCGAAGCCGAAGCCTTCCTCGCCGACATCGATGTCGCAGCCTCGTGCAGCCTGACTTTGCACGACGGACGCTGGCATCCGGGCGTGATCGGTATTTTGGCGGGACGCTTGAAGGATCGGCACCATGTACCGGTGATTACACTCGCGCCTTCAGGCGAGGACGAATTGCGCGGTTCCGGCCGCTCTATCGCCGGATTGCATTTGCGCGATGCGCTCGATCGCGTGGATAAACGGGAACCGGGGCTGATATTGCGTTTCGGCGGTCACGCAGCGGCCGCCGGTTTGAGTTTGCGCAAAAGCGATGTGGACCGCTTTCGTACGGCGTTCGAACAAGCCGTCAACGACATGTTGGAACCCGCGGCTCGCCAGCGGCGATGGGAAAGCGACGGCGCGCTTGAAGCGGGCTATCTGAATCTGGATATGGCCCGCATGCTGCAAGAGGAAATCTGGGGCCAGGGTTTTCCGGCGCCTCTGTTTTGCGACGAGCTGCGAATCGAACAACAGCGCATCGTGGGAGAAAAACACCTGCGTCTGCGCGTCTCGGCGGCCGACCGTCGCTGCGAGGCTATCCTCTTTCAACACGACCAACCCCTACCGGAAAAAATCCGCGCGCTTTACCGTCTCGACATCAACGAATATATGGGTTCGCAAAGTCTGCAACTGACGCTGGAACACTGGGAAGAGATCGGTGAGGAGATCTGAACGTGGATCGCGATTCTTGATTTGGCACTTGCCTCCAATCAGGCGTCGAAATTAAGCTTCGTCTTGATCCTCAGCTGCAACGGGGACACCAGATTCGCTAAATTCTTTTCGCAGGGAGAATGATATGAGCGCGAAAATTCGCGTCGAATGGTCTAAAGGCTCGCTGATCGCCACCCTCAACGACACACCGACCACGCAAGCATTGCTGGCCGCGCTACCCTTCAGCGGTTCGGCCAACACCTGGGGCGACGAGGTCTATTTCTCTATTCCTGTTCAAGCAAAACTGGAAAAAGACGCGAAACAAGTCGTCGATCCGGGCACCGTTTGCTATTGGGTGCCGGGGAGCGCGCTGGCCCTGCCCTTCGGCCCCACGCCCATTTCCGAAGGCGCGATGCCGAAACTCGCCTCACCATGCAACGTACTCGGCAAATTCGAAGGCGACGCCAAAACCTTGAACAGCGTGCGCGACGGCGACACGATCAAAGTCAGTCTGGTGGAATGATGGAACGCAAGCGCATCAGCTCGAGCAAGATTCGCGCGATCGGCTACGACCCCAAAAGTCAGACGCTGGAAGTGGAATTCAACGACGGCAAAGTGATGGCTTATAGCGGCGTTTCGCCCGAAGTACATCGGCGCTTCATGGCCGCACCCTCGCCTGTCAGCTTTTTCGAAGACAAAATCGAAGAAGACTTCAAAGGCCGGCGTATCTAGGAGGCTGCTCAGGCACGCCGCAACAGAAGCGTGGTGAAGGCAGCGCCAAGAATAGCGAACCATGTCAGCGACCATTCCGGTATGGAAAGCGTGAGCAGTTCCCAGGGCGGCAACGTGCAGGGGCCGTCATATTGCAGATAGTTCGGCCACAGCTTGCCGAGTTGCAAATAATCGAGCGTGTGCTCCAGCCAGCCACCCATGCAGGAACCGGCCCGCATCGGATCGGATTGCAGCCATATCTGATAGGCAGCGGCAGCAGCACCGCTCAAAGCCAGCAGCGCCCCCATCACGCCATAGACTCTGGCGCCCGCCACACCCGGGTGCTGCAGCAATCCGATCAAACTGAGCAGCCCCACGCCTATGAACAACACGCGCTGTGCCACGCACCAGGGGCAAGGGTCGAGCATTTTGTAGTGCTGGAGGTAATAGGCGAAAACCAGCACGGCGATGCTGATAAGCAGTCCGGCAGCGTAGACGCGCAAGGCGTAGGAATCGGTTTGCGAGCGCGGCATGGTCCTCCCCCTGGTTTGCGCACATGATAGCGGCTGGACGGTGAATTCGCGCCGGTTTAGGGGGTTTGGCTACGAGGCGCATGTATAATTCGCGCTTTTCCGCCCCACCCCCCGCACATGGAAGCCGAACGCCTCAACGCCCTCGCCAACACGCTGGACGACCTTAATGGTCGTACGGCTGAATTGCGGAGGTATCTTTGACTTCGAAGGCAAAAAGACCCGCCTGACCGAAGTCTCCAAAGCGCTGGAAGATTCCGGCGTCTGGGACGACCCCCAGAAGGCCCAGGAACTGGGCAAGGAAAAGAAAAGCCTCGAAGCGGTTGTCGCTTCACTGTCCAAACTGGACGGTGACTTGCGCGGCACCAGCGAATTGTTCGAACTCGCGCGTGAAGAAGACGACGACGCGACGCTGCAAGCGTTGGAACGCGATGTCGGAAAGCTTTCGAGCACCGTGGGCGACATGGAATTCCGGCGGATGTTCTCCAACCCGCTCGATCCGAACAATTGCTTCATCGATATTCAAGCCGGTTCGGGCGGCACCGAAGCACAGGACTGGGCCTCGATACTAGAGCGCATGTACCTGCGCTATGGCGAACGGCGCGGTTATAAAGTTGAAATCCTCGAACAATCGGACGGGGAAGTGGCGGGCATCAAAAGCGCCTCGCTCAAATTCACCGGCGATTACGCCTACGGTTATCTGCGCACCGAAATCGGCGTACATCGTCTGGTGCGCAAATCGCCTTTCGATTCCAACGCGCGGCGTCATACCTCGTTCGCCAGCGTATTCGTCTATCCGGAAGTGGACGAGTCGATCGAAGTCGAAATCAATCCGGCCGACCTACGCATCGACACTTATCGCGCATCGGGCGCGGGCGGACAGCACATCAATAAAACCGACTCGGCCGTGCGAATCACGCACTTACCGACCAACATCGTAGTGCAATGTCAGAACGATCGCTCGCAGCACCGCAATCGCGCCGAAGCTTTCGCCATGCTGAAAGCGAAGCTCTACGAAGCCGAAATGCGCAAACGCCAAGCCGAAAAAGACAAGCTGGAAGATTCCAAGACCGATATCGGTTGGGGGCACCAGATCCGCTCCTATGTGCTCGACCAGTCGCGCATCAAGGATCTGCGCACCAATCATGAAGTGGGCAATACACAGGCCGTGCTTGACGGCGATTTAGACGATTTCATCAGCGCCAGTTTGAAACAGGGCGTTTAAGGCCATCATGTCCGATCAAAACCTCACGCCGCCTCAAGACGAAAACCAGATCATTGCGGAACGCCGCGCCAAGTTGCAGGTTCTGCGCGAAAAGGGCCAGCCCTTCCCCAATGATTTTTCGCGCGAGCATTGCGCCGCAGATTTGCAGAATGCCTACGGCGGCATGAGCAAGGAAGAACTCGAAGCGCATGTCTATCCCGTGAAAGTCGCCGGCCGCATGATGCTCAAGCGCGTGATGGGCAAAGCAAGCTTCGCTACCGTGCAGGATGGCAGCGGCCGCATTCAAGCCTATCTCAACAACGAGGGCGTCGGGACCGAGGTGCATGATGCATTCAAGCATTGGGACCTGGGCGACATCCTCGGCATCGAAGGCACGCTGTTCAAAACCCGTACCGGCGAATTGACGGTGAATGCGACCAAAGTACGCTTGCTGTCCAAAAGCCTGCGCCCCCTGCCGGAGAAATTCCATGGCCTCTCCGATCAGGAACAGAAGTACCGCCAGCGTTATGTGGACCTGATCACCAGCGAAGAAGCACGCAAGACTTTCATGTTGCGGAGCCGGATCGTGCAGGAGATTCGCGCTTTCATGGTGGAGAAAGGCTATCTCGAAGTCGAAACGCCGATGATGCATCCCATCCCCGGCGGCGCGGCGGCCAAACCATTCAAGACGCATCACAACGCGCTGGAAATGGATATGTACCTGCGCATCGCGCCGGAGCTTTATCTCAAGCGCCTCGTGGTCGGCGGATTCGAGAAGGTGTTCGAAATCAACCGCAACTTCCGCAACGAAGGTATTTCGACGCGCCACAATCCCGAATTCACCATGATCGAGTTTTATGAGGCTTATCGCGATTACCGCTACCTCATGGACTTCACCGAAGAAATGCTGCGCGAAGTCGCGCAGAAGGTGTTGGGAACGACGCAGCTGCCTTATGGCGAGCACGTCATCGATCTGTCGAAACCCTTTGCCCGCGTCACCGTCGTTCAAGCCATGCTGGCGCGTCATTCGAATCTCAGCGAAACACAACTGAATGACATCACATTCCTGCGCAGCGAACTAAAAAAGTACGGCATCGACGCAGCGAAAGAGACCACGCTGGGCACGCTGCAACTCATGCTTTTCGAAGAAAACACCGAAAGCAGCCTGATCCAGCCGACTTTCATCATCGACTACCCGGCCGAGACCTCGCCGCTGGCGCGCCGTAACGATGCGCGCCCTGACATCACCGACCGCTTCGAACTCTTCATCACCGGGCGTGAAATGGCGAACGGTTTTTCCGAGTTGAACGATCCGGAAGATCAAGCTGCTCGCTTCGAAGAACAGGCGCAGGCAAAGGCGGCGGGCGACGAGGAAGCGATGTTCTACGACGCCGACTACATTCGTGCCCTCGAATACGGTTTGCCGCCCACCGCAGGCGAAGGTATCGGCATCGATCGTTTGATCATGCTGTTCACCAACAGCCCGTCGATTCGCGACGTGATCCTGTTCCCGCATATGCGGCCGGAAAGCTAAGGAAGCTCTGATTAAGGGGTGGATTGATGAATTGTGTCACCAGCTTAAAGCGCCCCAGGCCTTGTTTTAATTTGCCCGCGCTCGTACAGCTACGCGCACTCGCGATCATCCCCGGCACTTAATCAGACATTCCCTCATTGTCGGCATCAAGCGACGTCCACCCTTAATGTCGTCCGCAACGAACTGTTGCAAGCCCTTGTAACAGTAACGCGCAGTTACATACGAGCGGTTACGGCGCTCGTTTTGCTTCTTAATAGACGTGTGTCCAATGTGGACCATCTGAAGGAGCAGAGAAATGGAAGGTAAAGCGCACCCCCTTATTATTGCAGCAGCCGCATCAGTGCTGCTGTTTTCGGTGGCCGGGACAGCGGCCCTTATGGGCTGGCTGCCCAACTCTCACGGCGATCAAACAGAACAAATCGCAGAGAAAGAGGCCGCACAGAAAGAAGCTGCGGAAAAAGAAGCCGCCGCCAAGCAAGCAGCTGAAGAACGCCGCAACAGCACCTCCAAGCCGCGTTATGCCGAGCGCGTTTCCGCCGTTGGTCAACTCGGCGTAATCGAATCGGTTCGTGCAACCACCGTTCGCGGTGAAGGCACGGGCCTAGGCGCTGTGGCCGGCGGTGTGGCCGGTGGCGTAGTCGGCCATCAGATCGGCGGCGGACGCGGTAAAGACGTCATGACTGTTGTCGGCGTGGTCGGCGGTGGCTTGGCCGGTCACGAAGCGGAAAAATATATGCGCGGCACCAAGCAATACGAAGTAACGGTCCGCTTCGACGATGGCACCAGCAAAACTTACCTTCGCACCAATCCGCCCACTTTCAAATCGGGCGAACGCGTGCGAGTGGTGAACGGTGATATTCGCTACGTCTAAACTGATGTATTGAACTGCATAAGGGCCCGATCTCGGGCCCTTATTTTTTTGCAACAACGGAGAAGTAAGGTTTGAGGGGCGGAAGCGCGGTAGCGATGCTTTGCGCTACAGGGTTCTTGTAGCGACCGCGGTATGCGATTTTTTCGATTTCGAACCCGCACGAACGCAAAAAATCCGACACTTCCTTGGAAGTGTATTCGCGCACATGCCCCATCCATCCCTGTGTTCGCAAATGCTCGTACTGCGCGTAGACGCCGTCTCCAATAATTCCCCACGCCTCGGATTTGAACAGGAAATTGAACATTCCCTTGAGGGATTTTAAATTCGGCGTGGAAAGCCACAATCTGCCGCCGGGTTTCAAGACTCGGTGCAAAGCGTCTACGGTAAAAATCGGATCGATGCGCAAATGCTCGAATACTTCATTGAATAACACCACATCAAAAGAATTGGATTCGAACGGAAGCGCTTCAGTTTCGATATCGCAAGTGCATACCGAAATTTTCAATTGCTCCGCGAGACGGCCCGCGCTGGGGCTCAGCTTGTCCACCGTTTGGACCCTGTATCCCGCATCGCTGAGCGCGGCAGTAAGGAAAAAGGGGAAACCGCCTATTTCCAATACTGCAGCAGATTTGTCGACCGTTTTAACCGTCCAGTCGAAATCAAGTGCCAGTCTGGCTGCGTGGTACTTCCAGTAGTCCTTTAAACTAGGGCCCTCTTCACTTCCGAGAATTCGGAGCGCGGACGCTTCGACTGCTTTGCGAGCAGCGACTGTAGGCGAGGTCTTCAGATTCACGTTCCGGATTTCCGATAGTGGGAAGTATCAAGGCTCTGGTACATCTTAGGTGGATCTCAACAGCATGGGACCGATTATGCGTGGTCTACCATCTGGCCACTTGCCCCGTGGTCTCTTATTCTTCCAATTGACTAAATATTGGAATGACTAGTATAGAACTTAACGATTGTCATATCTCCGATGAAGCATAACGATGGTCTCTCCGTACGCGGGATTCTGCTGGTATTGGCGGCCACCAGCCTATTCGCGCTGCTCGACACGGTTTGCAAATGGCTCTCACAGACTTATCCCGTACCAATGGTGGTGTGGGCGCGCTATCTAGCGCAGACGGTGTTGATGGTTATCGTGTTGGGTCCCCGACTCGGATGGGGCCTGGTTCGCACGAAAATTCCCGGCATGCAGTTGCTGCGCGGGCTCGCGCTATTGAGCGTATCGCTAGTGTTCCTGCTTTCGCTGTCCTTGATGCCCATTGCCGAAACGACGGCGATCAGCTTCATGGCACCGCTTCTATTGACCGCGCTGTCTGTGCTCGTCTTACGCGAATATGTACCGCGCGGCGCCTGGGCTGCGGTAACCGCCGGTTTTATCGGCGTGCTGATCATCGTGAGGCCCGGCGGCGGATTGTTTACGCCGATGGTGTTGCTGCCGATCGCCTCCGCGCTGCTTTTTGCTATCTATCAGCTGCTCACCAAAAAAATAGCGGGAATCGACAGCACGCTCACCACTCTGTTCCATGGATGTCTGGTGGGAACCGTGATCTTGACAGTTACCGTACCCACGTTTTGGGTGCAGCCGCAATCGTGGTTCGATGGCCTGCTTTTCATCTTCACTGGCCTATTGGGCGGAGGTGGCCATTTCCTGTTGATTCGCGCTTTTGAGCATGCGCCCGCATCTTTGCTCGCGCCCTTCATGTATTTTCAGCTCGTAGTCGTATCGATCCTGGGCTATGTAGTGTTCACAACTTTTCCGGATGGCTGGTCGCTGATCGGCATGGGCATCATTGTGCTGAGCGGCGCCTGGGTGGCCGCGCGACATCGGAGTTGATAATTCCAACACGTAGGCTTAACCCAAACAATTCCACAACCACGCACCGCCATTGGGTATTTCCGTGCAGTATTTGAAGGATCAAATTGACCGCAGTTTTTTCGGGTGTGCGTCGCGGGTCGGACGTCAAGTGCAGGATTTCTACAGCGGGAGGGCAAATAATGGCAGCGACCCATGACGGCACTCATCTCTCTGCCGATGAGGCGTTGGAGCGGTTGATTAAAGGAAACCAAAGGTTTCTGCGGGGCGAATCTCGCAATTCCACTTTTCACCAAGAAACCCTCGCCCAGCTTGCGAAAGCGCAAACGCCGTACGCGACGGTTCTCGGATGCAGTGATTCACGCGTGGCGCCCGAGGGCATTTTCGACACCGGTTTCGGCGAACTATTCGTCATCCGCGTCGCCGGGAATGTTTTGTCGCCGGAAATTGCGGGAACGCTGCAATACGCGGGCTCGTATTTAAAGACGCCCTTGTTCGTGGTGCTCGGCCATGAGGGTTGCGGGGCGATCAGAGCGGCGCTGGCAACAAAACACGAAGGGACGCAATTCGGTTCGAGGCTACAAGTGCTTCTGACAAGCATCATCCCTGGGCTGCCGGAATTCAATCCGGAACTTTCACTTAGCGAGCAGGCGTCGCGCGCTACGGAAAGCAACGTGCGGTGGACAGTTCAGCAGATATTGGATTCCCCGGAAGGGCAGGCCAGTATAGAGAAAGGGCGAACGAAAGTTGTCGGCGCGATCTATGAAATTGAAACCGGTCGCGTAAAGTTCCTGTCGCCTAATAAGTGAAACACGGGCGTGAAGTAAAGCGCCAGATGGCGCCGACTCCGTGTGCAGCCCTTACTCGATGAGGGCCAAACGCCTTTCGCGTCGACCCATGGCGAGAAAAAACTAGAGGCGCTCGAATATCGCCGCGATGCCCTGCCCGCCGCCAATGCACATCGTCACCAATGCATATCGTCCCTTGATGCGTTGCAATTCATGCAGCGCCTTCACGGTGAGCGCGCAGCCGGTTGCACCGATCGGATGGCCTAAGGCAATCGCGCCGCCATTCGGATTGACCTTCGCAGGATCGAGTTCCAAATCCCGCGTCACGGCCATGGCTTGCACCGCGAAAGCTTCGTTCGATTCGATGACATCCATATCCGTGGGCTTGAGACGCGATTTTTCGAATACGCGTCGCACAGCGGGGATGGGTCCCAATCCCATCACATGTGGCTCGACACCCGCGTGAGCGTAAGCCACGAGTCGCGCTAAGGGTTTAAGGCCGCCCTTCTGCGCCGCCTCTGCATCCATCAACACGACAGCGGCCCCCGCATCGTTGAGTCCCGACGCGTTGCCTGCGGTTACGGTTCCGTCGGGTTTGAACGCGGGGCGCAATTTGCGCACATCTTCAATCGTGACGCCGCGACGCAAATGTTCGTCGGTGTCGAAGAAGGTCGAGCCTTTCTTGCTTTTCAGTTCAACCGACACGATTTGCGATTTGAAATGCCCTGCGTCGATGGCGGCCGCCGCCCGGCGCTGTGTTTCAACGGCGAAAGCGTCTTGCTCTTCGCGCGTGATGCCGTATTTGGTGGCGATGTTCTCGGCAGTGATGCCCATGTGGCCATTGCCGAAGGGATCTTGAAGCGCGCCCAGGATGCCATCATCGGCCATGCTGGGGCCCATGCGCACGCCCCAACGCAAGGCGGGCATGTAATAGGCGGCGCGACTCATGGACTCCGCGCCGGCTCCGACAACGATTTCGCAATCGCCCAGTTGAATATGCTGGGCGGCGGATACGACAGCTTGCAATCCGCTGCCGCACAAACGATTTACGGTGAGGCAAGGCGTGCCGACCGGCAGCCCGGCTTCAATGGCTGCGATACGCGAAATGTAAACATCGCG
>DATEEW010000096.1:0-2643 GCA_035280965.1 Burkholderiales bacterium | reverse complement strand
GTTCGAAGTTCTGGTATCGCGCGGTTTTGAGCAGGCGGCCGGATAAAGAATAGAACTCCGCTTTGTGCGGGTAGTAGCTTGCGTGTCGGACCCAGAGCAGGACGCGGCCGTAGGTGACGCCTCGATCGACCGCGTTCAGTTCGAGCACATAACATTTTTCCCCATCCACTTCTTCGGTTCTTAAAAGCGTGGGGTTATAGTCACCGGCGAAATTGACGCGAGCGATGTCTCCGTTGGCGACTTGGCCGGTCAAGCGCTGACCCAAGCCCAGTCGCACCGGTTGCGAGACATTGGGCAAAAACACCCAAAGATCCCGGGCTTTCATCAGCATCATCTGGCCGCGCTCGGATGCGGGCTCGATGATCATCACGATCGCCGCCTCGTTGCCCTTGGATAACACTTTGTAAAGGCGCGAGTCCACTTCCCCCGAGGCGGACCGGCTTTGAATACTGACCTCGACCTCGAAGCCCTCGGACGGGAAGCGCACTTGATCGGCTTTTTCAACAATGCTGCGCGCCAAGGCTTCATCCGTTTCGGCGGAGAGGACGCTCAGCGACGAAAGCGTGAACAGCGTAACGAACGCACTGATTAATAATCTGAAGATCATTGCTAAAGTGCCTGATATTTCGAAGAATCGGGTTTAGTATAGCCGCCTAAAAAACAGAATGAGCCGCCATGAGTCTGGTGAGCGTTGAAAAGGTCTCGAAGGAGTATCTGCTCGGCGAGCAGCGTGTGACTGCGCTCCATGATGTGAGCCTGAACATTGAAGCCGGCGTATTTCTGGCGATCGCCGGTCCTTCGGGGAGCGGCAAATCCACATTGCTGAATCTTATCGGATGCATTGATTCGCCTTCGAGTGGCCGGATCGTCATTGACGGAGAGGATGTGAGCGGACGGACTCCGGATCAGTTGGCAGATTTGCGCGCTCGAACCATCGGATTCGTATTCCAGACCTTCAACCTATTGCCGGTTCTGACGGCAGAAGAGAACGTCGAGTATCCGCTGTTGCAGTTGAAGGAATTGGACAAGGCGGAGCGGAAAAAACGCGTGGCGCATTTTCTCGATGTTGTGCATTTGGGCAAATACGCCAAGCATCGTCCCAATCAACTTTCGGGCGGCCAACGTCAGCGTGTGGCAATCGCGCGCGCATTGGCGACGCATCCGAAAATCGTACTCGCGGATGAGCCGACCGCCAATCTGGACCATCGGACGGGCGAGGGCATTCTGGCGTTGATGAAAGACATCAACCTCGCGTTCAAGACGACCTTTATTTTTTCGACTCATGATAAGAAAGTCATGGCGAAGGCCGACCGCCTGGTGCGGATAGAAGATGGACAAATACGCGTGCTAGGTATTCGCAATCGCAGCAAGTGGCTGGTGGTCGACGAAAAACGACGGCGCGCGCGTCAAAGTGTGGGTTCGGGGAGAGCCTGATATGTACTTCAAGCGGGTCGCACTGACGAGTTGCATCGTCACCCTATCGTTGTGCGCGCAAGCGCGCGCTGAATCGACCTTGGATGGCGTCGAATTACGCTTTGCGCAAGCCAAACCGCAAGCGGAATTGCCGATGTCCCGCGACGAGCTTTTCGGAGCGCCGGCCAAGGCCGCGCCAAAGCCGAAAGCTGCAGCGCCTGCGGAGCCCGCTTCGCGCGATGAGTTATTCGGTCGGCCAAAAGCGAAGCCGGCGGCACCTGATAAGCCCGCTTCGCCTGCCACGCGCGAAGAATTATTCGGTACACCTGCAAAACCAGCGACGCCGGTCGCGCCGTCCCCCCCACACCCAGCGTCAAGCGACGAACTCTTTGCCAAACCTGCACCTCAGACGGCCCCGGAAGGGATTGGCGGTCCCAAATGGAGCGGTTTTTTCAACGAGACCGTCGCGTATACCTACGGGAGCCCCAATCATTGGTCGCGTGCCGTGTCGCGTTTGCAGATCACCGGTCAAGGCGCATTAGGCGGCGGGCTTAAGTACAAAGTATCGGCGCGCGTGGATGTAGACCCTGTCTACATGAGTAACGATTTCTATCCGGAACGTGTGCAGGAAGATCAGGAACACGATTTCTTTCTGCGCGAGAACTACCTCGACTTCAGTGCCGGCGCTTTAGATTTTCGAGTGGGACGTCAGCAAATCGTATGGGGCGAAGTCGTCGGACTGTTTTTCGCCGACGTCGTTTCGGCGCGCGACATGCGCGAGTTCATTTTGCCCGGCTTCGACATCATGCGGATTCCGCAGTGGGCGGCGCGGGCAGAATATTTTCACGACGACTTCCACGCCGAAGTCATCTGGCTTCCGCTGCAAAGCGTGGACGATATCGGCAAGCCGGGCTCGGATTTCTATCCTTCTGGCCAGATGGCCGAATTGACGCCCGGTGCACGATTCGCTTCTCACGATGAACCCGACAATACGCTCTCCAATTCCGCATATGGGTTGCGTCTGAATACTTTGGTGAGCGGTTGGGATCTTGCTGCCTTCTACTATCGAAGCCACGCCACCAATCCGGTTTTTTATAGAGAAGTATTAGCCGGGGGCGACGTTGTCTTTACGCCGCGGAACGATCGCATCTGGCAAGTCGGTTCGACTCTCAGCAAGGACTTGGGCGATTTTGTTTTACGCGCCGAAGCGGTTTTCACAAGCGGTCAGCG
>DATEEW010000095.1:0-8124 GCA_035280965.1 Burkholderiales bacterium | reverse complement strand
TGCGCTGGTGGTGGGCGGTGTCTATCCCGCCGCGAATGGGCGCATCGAAGTGCGCTTCCGCCTCTATGACGTGCCCCGCCAAACTTCGCTGGGCGGCATGTCCTATACCGTGAATGCCAACCAGACACGCGCCCTTGCACACAAGATCGCCGATTACATTTACGAAAAATTCACCGGTGAAAAAGGCGTTTTCAGCACGCGCATCGCGTTCGTGACGAAGACAGGCAGCAATTTTCAATTGCAAGTCGCCGACGCGGACGGCGAAGGTCGTCAAATCGTCCATAGCTCGAAGGAACCGATTATTTCGCCGGCCTGGTCGCCCGACGGCGCCTCGCTCGCCTATGTATCGTTCGAGAGCAAGAAACCGGTTGTCTATGTGCAGAATCTGCAGACCGGCGGACGACGCGCGGTGGCGAATTTCACCGGCTCCAATAGCGCCCCGACTTGGTCGCCTGACGGGCAGAAGCTCGCGGTCGCGCTTTCCAAAGACGGAGGCACGCAAATATTCATGGTGAATGCGGACGGTTCGGGTGTTCGCCGTCTCGCCAGTTCTTCGGCGATCGACACCGAGCCGGTGTTCTCGCCGGACGGCCAAACGATTTACTTCACCTCCGATCGCGGCGGTGCGCCGCAAATCTACCGCATGTCGGCAAGCGGCGGCGGTGCGCAGCGCGTCACCTCAGGCAGCAGCAACTATGTCGTAAGTCCCGATATCAGCCCCGATGGCAAGCTGCTTACATATGTGGTGCGCGACGGCGGCCGCTTCCTGGTTGCGACTCACGACCTGAACACGAATCAAGTGCAAGTTCTCACCGATACCACGCAGGACGAGTCGCCGAGTTTCGCACCCAACGGCAAAATGATCCTGTACGCCACTTCATCGGGCGGTCGCGGCGTACTCGCGGCCACCTCGATCGACGGACGTAGCAAATATCGCCTTTCCGTTCCGGCGGGCGATGTACGCGAACCGACCTGGGGACCTTTCCCCGCCAACTGAAATATTGAAGGAGAGTCAAAATGAAAAAGATCCTTGTACTCGTTTCTCTTGTAGCCCTGCTCGCGGGTTGTGCGAGCGATCCGGCCGTCGATACCGGAGCGAAAGTCGAAGATCGCGACACCCTGGCCAAGAAAGACGGCACCAGTGGGATGGATACCAGCAGCATCAGCGGCGATCCGCTGACGGACCCGAAGCATCCGCTGTATAAAACCCTGCAAGCGCGCAGCATCTACTTCGATTACGACTCCGACGCCATCAAGTCTGAGTTTGTGCCCGTGGTCGAAGCGCATGCCCGTTTCCTGCGCGATAACGCCAATCGCAAAGTCCTGATTCAAGGTAACGCCGACGAACGTGGCAGCCGCGAATACAACTTGGGGCTGGGCCAGCGTCGTGCCGACGCGATCAAAAGCCGTATGACGCTGTTGGGTGCGAAATCCGGACAGATCGAATCGGTAAGCCTGGGTGAAGAAAAAGCGCGTTGCGCCGAAGCGACCGAGAGCTGCTACGCTGAAAACCGTCGCGGCGATCTGGTGTATTAATCAAAGCGAAAAAGGGCGCGCCGGGGAGGCGAAATGAAAACGATAACGAGATCATTCCTGACCGGCGCGCTGCTGTGTTTTGGCATCGGCAACGCGCATGCGCTTTTTGCCGATGATGAAGCGCGTAAAGGCGTCGCCGACTTACGGGCGCGCCTGCAGGCGCAAGAGCAGACGCTGAAACAATTGCAATCGCAAATGCCCGAAGGCCGGGCTTTGCTCAATCTGGCCGATCAAATCGACGCTTTGAAGCAGGAGATGGCGAATCTCCGCGGTCAAGTCGAAATGCTGAGCAATCAGGTGGATCAGCTCGAGAAAAGACAGAAGGATTTATACGTCGATCTCGATACGCGTTTGCGGAAGTTCGAGCAAGTCGAGACCGAAAAACAGAGCGCCGCGCAAGCGGCCGCCAACGAACAGCAGGCCTATGAAGCGGGGCTTGCGCAGTTCAAGGCCAATAACTATGGCGCGGCGGTGCAGACTTTACAAAGCTTTTTAAGTACGTATCCGCAAAGCCCGCTCGCGCCTTCGGCGCAATATTGGATCGGCAATGCGCACTACGCCTTGCGCGATTACAAGGCATCGATCACTGCGCAGGAAAAAGTGGTCGCGAATTGGCCGGAAAGCGCGAAGGCGCCCGACGCGCTGCTGAACATCGCGAGCAGTCAGGCGGAACTGGGCAACGCCGCGGCATCTCGTAAAACGCTGCAGAATCTGGTGGCCACCTATCCGAAAAGCCAGGCCGCCGAGCAAGCCAAACAGCGCCTGAAAAAATAAGCGTGTCCGCATGAGTCCAGCCAAAGCCGTCGTCCTGCTTTCCGGCGGACTGGATTCCGCGACGGTGCTTGCAATCGCCCGCGATCAGGGTTTCGAAGCGCACGCCTTGTCGGTGAATTATCAGCAGCGGCATCGCGCGGAACTCGACGCAGCGGTTTTCGTTGCCAAAGCGCTTGGCGCCGCCTCACATAAAACCGTGCCGCTCGATCTATCCATGTTCGGCGGTTCTGCGCTAACCGATTCCAATATCGACGTGCCGATCGGCGGCGTGCAGACCGACATTATCCCGATCACGTATGTGCCCGCGCGCAATACCATCATGTTGTCGCTCGCGCTTGCCTGGGCCGAAGTGGTGGGCGCGAACGATATTTTCTTCGGCGCCAATGCGGTCGATTATTCGGGCTATCCGGATTGCCGTCCGGAGTATGTGCGCGCTTTTGAAACGATGGCGAATCTGGCCACCAGAGCGGCAGTGGAAGGAGCGCGTTTGAATATTCATACGCCGATCATCGATTGGAGCAAGGCCGAGATCATTCGCAAGGGTGCGGCCTTGGGTGTGGATTACGCGCTCACAGTGTCTTGCTATCAAGCTGATGCGCATGGACGTGCGTGTGGTTTATGCGATTCGTGCCGTCTGCGCAAAGAAGGTTTTGCGACTGCGGACCTCGCCGATCCCACGCGTTATGTGTGAGCGGAATCAAGGATGAACGGCCTGCTTAGTCGCTGTTTCCATGCGAAATGTTGACCGCATAGATACATCCACGTAAAATCCCGCCTCTTGTCTGGGGCGTTAGCTCAGTTGGTAGAGCAGCGGACTTTTAATCCGTTGGTCGCAGGTTCGAATCCCGCACGCCCTACCAGACTCACCTCTCTATATTCTCTCCTCCCGCTCGATTCGTGGCACGCCCGCTGCATTAGCGTGGGTGCTGTCGTGAATGTCCTTTACACTGCAGCCATTTCAATTCCAAACGGAGGAGAAGCCATGGCATTCGCCAAGCTAATCGGCATCATTTTGATTGTGGCCGGCGCACTCGGCCTCGCATACGGCGGTTTCAGTTTCACCAAAGAAACGCATGAAACCAACATCGGCCCACTCGAGCTATCGGTGAAAGAAAAAGAAACCGTCAATGTTCCGCTTTGGGCGGGCATCGGCGCCGTGGTCGTCGGCCTCGTCTTGGTGCTGGTGCCGCGGAAGGCTTAATCCGCATTCGCGATGTAAAGACGGACATTCGGCCAAGCCTTTGATCGAACCCGCATGGCAGAATCCATGCGGGTTTTTTAATTCAAGTGCCTGGGGAGGCCGAAAATGAAAACAACGATAAAGGCCTGCATTGCAGGCCTGTTGTGCATGCTATGCATGGGAGCGATTGCGCAAGAGCAGCCGGCTCAAGCGGAACAAACTCAAGCGCCTAGCGAAATGGAAATCGCGGCAGAAGCGGCGCGTCTAGCCTCTCAACCTGGGCCGGCCGATATACGCCTGCGCGACCAAGCCACTTTAAAGCTCTCGCAGGACTACGTCTTCATTCCGCCCAAAGAGGCGGGCGCATTGATGACTGCGATGGGCAACTACGTGGATGAAAACTTTTTGGGATTGGTGGTTCCGGCCGGCGATGCATCCTGGTTTGTGGTGCTGCGGTACGAACCTTCGGGCTACATCCGCGACGACGACGCAAAGGATTGGGATGCGAAAGAACTGCTCGACAGCCTGAAAGCCGGCACCGAAGAGGGCAATAAGGAGCGTGCGAAACGCGGCATCGCCGAAATGGAAATTGTTGGTTGGGTTCAGCAGCCTGTTTACGAAGCATCGACTCATCGTTTGCGCTGGTCCCTTTCCAGTCGCGACAAGGGCGCGCCCGCAGAGGAACAGCAAGGCATCAACTACAACACGTATGCCTTGGGTCGCGAAGGTTATATTAGTTTGAACCTCGTAACCGATCTGTCTTTGGTCGCGCAGCACAAGCCCGCCGCAGAAGAATTACTGGCCGCCTTGCATTTCGAGCCGGGCAAATCATATGCGGATTTCAATGCCGAAACGGATCACGTCGCCGAATACGGCCTCGCGGCCTTGGTTGCCGGTGTGGCCGCGAAAAAACTAGGCATGTTCGCTGTGATCGCCGCCTTCTTCGTCAAGTTCGGCAAGGTGATCGCCCTCGGTGCCTTGGCAATGGGCGGCGGTGCATTCAAAGTTTTCAAGCGCAAAAAAGAACAAGTGTGAAAATCAATCGCCTCGATCATCTGGTGTTGACGGTCAAAGATATTGAGGCGACCTGCGCTTTTTATAGCGCTGTACTCGGAATGGAAGTCACCACCTTTGGCGCAGGAAGAAAGGCCTTGAATTTTGGGGCGCAAAAAGTCAATTTGCATCAGCAAGGTCGCGAATTCGAGCCGAAGGCGCAACGGGCCGTACCGGGCTCCGCCGATCTTTGTTTCATCACCGAAATACCTTTGGGCGAAGTGGTTACACATTTGAGCAGCGTGGGCGTTGAGGTGATCGAAGGGCCGGTGCAGCGCACCGGCGCGACTGGACCAATTCTTTCTATTTATTTTCGCGATCCCGATCTCAACTTGATCGAAGTCTCGAACTACATCTAGCAACGTTATCCTCGGTTAACGCCGCTGCCTTATCAGCCGCCTGCAAGATCTGCCAGCTGACTCCTAACATTTGGCCCGAGGCGTGCGTGAGCCGCGTGGCGCGCACCTTATCAAGATCAAATGATTTAGGCAGATTCGAAAACTTCCGTGATGTCTACAGAGATTTTGACGCAAAAGTCCCGCAACGAAGTAGACATTCAGCTAATTATCTATGACATCAGCATGCCAAAATTACGCGCCGCTCGTGGGGGGGCGGCGTCACCCCGAATAACGACACTGGAGGAGAAACATGCTGATTAACGGAACAAACAACAACGACTCGCTAACGGGAAGTGAGCAGGCAGACCAGATGAACGGTTACTTCGGCGATGATGATTTTTTAGGTAGAGGCGGCAACGACACCATCTTCGGCAACGAGGGCAACGACGAGCTGGACGGCGATAGCGGCATGGATTCGTTGGTGGGTGGTCCGGGTCATGACATCTACACTTTGCGAAGTGACGATGGCGATCTGGTTATCGAAACACCGAGCTCAGACATCGATATGGTGGAAGCCTACTTTTCCTACACTCTTCCGGAAAACGTCGAGTATTTGTATCTCTACGGCGGTTCTTATACCGGAACCGGCAATGCAGCCGTCAACAAAATGATCGGCAGCAACTTTGGCAACGATACGCTATACGGTTTAGACGGCGACGACGTACTTAGCGGTGGCACGAGCGGTGCAATCGTATGGCCTTCCAACACTCCGGATGTCGGTGCGCATCCTACCGTTGTGAACGGCAACGATGTGCTCTATGGCGGCAACGGTAATGACAAACTTCACGGTGGTGCAGGGAATGACATTCTCGACGGCGGCACCGGCATCGATTCGATGTATGGCGGCAATGGCGACGACACCTACTACATCGATTCGTTGAGCGACCTTGTGGACGAGACCGGTGGCAATGGTACTGATACAGTCGTCGCCGGCTTCACGATAACGACGCTTGCGAGCGGTATCGAAGTGCTACAACTAACGGGCGCCTCGCCGATAAACGGTACGGGCAACACGGGCAACAACACGATCACCGGCAACAGCGCCGCGAATAATCTGAACGGCGGTGCGGGCAACGACACGCTGAACGGCGGTACAGGCAACGACACGCTGACCGGCGGCACCGGCAACGATTCGATGAATGGCGGTAATGGAGATGATACCTACTACGTCGATTCAGCCAGCGACCAAGTGAACGAAGGAGTCGGGGGCGGCTACGACACGGTTTACACCACCACCACTTATGCTCTCGGTTCAGAGGTCGAGCGCATTATCGTTTCGGGTAACTTAGCGATTGCGTTGACGGGCAATAGTGCGGCCAACAATCTGCAGGGCGGCAGCAACAACGATACGCTGGATGGCGGTTTAGGTGCCGACAGCATGCAGGGGAACGGCGGCAACGATACCTACCACGTCGACAACGCGGGCGACACTGTGACCGATAGCGCCGGCACGGACACCGTCATCAGCCAGATCAACTTTTCGCTGGGCGCCAACGTAGAAAACCTCGTACTAAGTGGGGCCGCCGTCTCCGGGCTGGGCAATGGTCTCGCCAACAATATCCAAGGCAACACTTTGGATAACAGTTTGGATGGCGGGATAGGCATTGATACGCTTACAGGTGGGGCGGGCAATGACAATTTTTACGTCGACAACGCTGGCGATCAGGTTGTGGAAATCGCGGGTGAGGGCGTGGATATTGTTTACGCGAGTGCAAGTTATAGCCTCGCGTCGGAGGTCGAAAACCTTAACCTCGTCGGAGCCGCGGTGAACGGAACGGGCAACACCCTGAACAACACGCTTACCGGCAACGAGTTGGCGAATTTGCTCAAGGGCGGTGCTGGCGACGACAACATCGCAGGAATGCTCGGCGATGACAAGCTGATGGGAGAAGCGGGCAAAGACTATCTGAGCGGCGGAGTCGGTAAAGACCAGCTGAACGGCGGCGGCGGCAACGACACGCTGATCGGTGGGGAGGACAACGACATCCTCATTGGTGGTGGAGGCAAGGACACCCTCACCGGGGACGGCGGCAAGGATTTGTTCACTTTTAACAGCGCGCTGGCATCGAGCAATGTTGATACCTTGACCGACTTCAACGGCATCGACGACAACATCCGTCTTGACGACGATTTTTTCCTGGCGATGGGGTTTGTTGGTAGTGCATCGAACGGGGACTTTCTGCAACTGGGCGCTGCAGCGCTGGATGCAGACGATCGCATCATTTACGATATCTCGAACGGCGGCCTGTACTATGACGCGGACGGCAGTGGAGCGAGTGCGATGGTGCAGTTTGCAGTACTCGGAACAGATTCACATCCGGCGCTCACCTATTCGGATTTTGTCGTCATCGATTGATGTGGCTCTGAGCGGAAGGCGGGCCGAAGGTTTATCATGCGGCAACAATGCTGAAAATCCTCGCCGCCTTGTTTGCCGCCGGCAAACTCGGAAAAGTCGCTCTGACGGGCGGCACCATGCTGATTTCCATCGTCGCCTATGCCTTCGTATTCGGTTGGTGGTACGCGGTCGGTTTCGTATTACTCATTCTCGTACACGAAATGGGGCATTACATTGCCGCGCGCAAGCGGGGCTTGAACGTGGGCGCGCCGACCTTCATTCCATTTCTGGGCGCGTGGATTCAATTGAAGGATCTGCCGCATGACGCCGAAACCGAAGCCTATGTGGGCATCGCGGGTCCGCTGGCCGGTACCTTGGGCGCATTGTTCTGTTATTTCCTTGCGCGCAATTATGATAGCGATCTGCTGCTCGCGCTGTCCTATGCCGGCTTTTTCATCAACCTGTTCAATTTAATTCCGCTTTCACCTTTCGACGGCGGGCGCATTACGCAAATTCTCTCTCCGCGTCTTTGGCTGGTCGGCGTGCCCATTCTGGGCGCTTTGTTTTTGTATCGTCCCAGCCCCATGCTGATTTTGATTGCGTTGATCGCGGCCCCCCATGTGTGGCATGCGATCAAATTCAATGCGGACGCACCGGAGAACCAGACCTACTATCGCGTCAAAGCGGAGGACCGCTGGACTTACGGCTTGTTGTATATCGGTCTGGCCGCCTATCTGTCGGTGATGACTTATGAAGTGCATGAAATGCTGGGGGCCTTGCGTCCTTGATGCGGAATTTTGCCTTTGTATCGACACCTTCCATTCACAATCCGGTTTTATGCTGCCCCC
>DATEEW010000094.1:0-5686 GCA_035280965.1 Burkholderiales bacterium | reverse complement strand
ACCTTTGCACCGCGTACGACAGATACGAGAGGAGTACGCAATGGCACAACACTATCGACAAGACGAGAATCGCGATTGGCGTCGCGAAAATGAGGCTCGCGAATCGGAGAATCGCGGTCGCCAATCCGAATCCTACGGAAGTGGTTCAAATAGTTACGGCGGCAGCGCACCGTACGGCTACGGTACGCAGGGCGGCTATGGCGCAAGCCAAGGCAGTCATGAATCGCAACAAAGCGCTTTTGGTCGCCAAGGCGGACAAAGCGGAGGCTTTGGTGCGCAAGGCAACCAACAAAGTGGTTATCAGAGTGGCGGCGGGTATCAAGGCGGGCAGGGACAAGGGTTCGGACAAAGCGGATATAGCCAAAGTCATGGCAGCCAAGGCCCCCAAACCTACCAAGGCGATCAATATCGCAGCGGCTATTTTGGGCAGGGCAATTCCCCTAACCCCGGCTCGCACAGTTATCCCGGCCCCTATTCCGGCCCATATGGACACGGAAGTCAGGGGCAGGGGACTCAGGCTTTTGGCCAGGGCAGTTCAGGCTCGCAAGCGAGTTTTAGCGAGCAAGGTGCTTCGGGGCGATATGGATCACAAGGCGATTACGGCGTGTCAGGTGGTTATGGCGGTGATCGAACCTACCGGCAGGGAACTTTTGGCGCACAACCTTCGAATGCGCCTTCCGACGATCAATTGCGGCAAGGAATGCGCACGGCCTATGCGGACCAAATCAATTACGGAGAAAGCGCTTATGGCGCCTCCAGCCAAGCCGGCTATGGCGCGCAGATGCATGGACAGTGGCCGGGTCAGCAAGGTTATGGCGGAGGTAACGTATATCAAAACCGCGGCCAAAGACGTGCGCCTAAAAGTTACCAGCGTTCGGACGAGCGGCTGAGGGAGGATATTTACGAGCGCTTGATTCAACGCTGGGATATCGATTCCACCGAAGTCACGGTGACTGTATCCGCAGGGACGGTAACGCTCGAAGGGACCGTGCCTGATCGCCGTTCACGTCATGAGATCGAAAACATTGTCGACGATGCGCATGGCGTAAAAGACATTCAAAACAATTTGCGCATTGAAAACAATTGGAGTTCGGAGCGCGGCCAGTATGGCGCGTCAGGTAGCTATTCGAGCGGCTCGTCCTCCAGTCCCCCACAGTCGGGCCTGAGTTCCAGTGGCGCGCAATCGAGCGCCGCAGCGTTGAGCGCGAGCACGGCGAAGAAAAAAGAGGAATGAAGTTTAAGCCGTGGTAAAGAAAAGGCCGGCGAATGCCGGCCTTTTTTACAACATTTCTACAAGCGCTTCACTGGGTTTCGTAAGGACAGCGCGAGTAAAAACTCAGAGCGTTACACGCGGCGCGTACCAGCGGGTGCCGTCATCCAACAAGTGGTCGGCTTCTTCAGGTCCCCAGCTTCCGGGTGCATAAGGCAATACCGGCAAGGCCGTGTCGATCAATGGCTCGATGACGCGCCACGACGCTTCCACCCCTTCGCGCAACGCAAAGAGCGTGTGATCGCCTTTCATTGCATCGCTGATCAATCTTTCATAAGCATCCGCTTCGTCGTCCCGTTCGTTGCAAACGAAAAGCTCGACGTCTTCGCCCACCAACTTTTCGCCGGGACTCTTGACGCGGGCGCCCAGCGCAATCGCCACGCGGTCGGGGCCGAGTCTGAAGCGGACGTAGTTGCCGATGCCATCCAAGTCGGGAAAAAGATTGGGGACGGGATCGCTGAGTTGCACGACGACTTCCGTTGCTGTGAGAGGCAGGCGCTTGCCGGCGCGGATATAGAAGGGCACGCCGGCCCAGCGTGTCGAATCCAGAAATAGGCGCACGGCCACATAAGTCTCCACTTGAGACTGCGTCGCAACGCCCGGTTCGTCGCGGTATCCAATGTACTGACCGCGTACGACGTCCGCTGGACTGAGCGGCCGCGCCGAACGTAACACGGCGATTTTGGCGGCATGCATAGCCGAGGTGCTATCGTTTTCGGGAGGATCCATTGCGAGAATGCCAACGACTTGGAGCAGATGGTTTTGCACCACATCGCGCAGGGCCCCGACTTCTTCATAAAAAGCGCCGCGGCTGCCGATACCGAACGCTTCCGCCATGGTGATTTGTACGCTTTTGACGCGCCCGCGCCGCCAGATCGGTTCCATGAAGGAATTGGCGAAACGAAAATACAGCAGGTTCTGCACCGGTTCTTTGCCCAGATAGTGGTCGATACGGAACACCGCGTGCTCATCGAAGACGCTTTCGAGGGTTTTGCTCAGTGCTTGGGCCGAATGCAAATCGCGACCGAAAGGTTTTTCCACGATCACGCGGGCGTCGCGTGTGCAGGCCGCTGCGCCCAAACCCTCCACCACAACGGAGAACATCGCCGGCGGAATAGCCAGATAGTGCAGAGGGTGACGCGCGTTGCCCAGCGTATGACGTAACCGTGTATAGGTGTCCGCCGTCTTATAGTCGCCGCCGACATAACGCAGCAAACCGGCGAGCGTCGCGAAGTGCGTTTCGTTGAAATTGGCGCGGGTCTGCACGCTTTGACGGACGCGCTGAATCAGCGTTTCACAGTCCATGGGGTCGCGCGCTACGCCCACCACAGGAATGCGCAAAGCGCCCCGCACTGTCATGTCGTACAGCGCGGGGTAGATTTTCTTTGCGGCTAAGTCGCCCGTGGCGCCGAAAAGCACCAAGGCATCCGATTGAGGCGGCATCGCGGTTTTGGACATGAAGGATTTGTCAGGGCCGCGCGTGCGGCCCCACCGTTTAGGAAATGGTCTCGACCTTGCCGTCCAAAGCCATCAGTGTCAATTCCACTTTCATTTGCGGATATTTTTTCTTGATGGCCTTTTGCAAAGCGAGAAGCTGTTCGCGATGCGCGGCGGTTTCGCGGGTCGGATCTTTGGCGAAATCCTCGCCCAGAATGACTTTATAAGCGCCGCAGTCGCGATGATCAATGACGATTACAGTTTGCGTATCGTGAAGTTTGATCGCGACATCCAGATGTTCCCAGAAGGTTTTGCTCCAGGCCGGGTATTTGTCCGTCATTGCGCCCAGGGAAGCGCCCGCAAGAATGATGTGATCGTAGTTGTCGCGCAATCCGCGCTGGGTCATATACGCCTCGATTTCGTTCATGAGACGAAAGTCCATGCAGCTCAGAAGCAATGCTTCGGTTTTTCCTGCCGCGTGCGCTTCGCGCAAAACGGAAGAGAGCGTTACCGTGCCCAGCACGGCAAGTTGCATGAACTTGCGCCGGCCGTGAGTTGCGGGCGTATCGTGGTCGTGTTGATCGCAGTGACGCATATTTCGATTTCTCCTTGTTGTTGCTATGGATGGATATCGCCGCGCTTTCTGTCCCGCGACTACGGGTCCTCCAGACGAAGCGTGTCGACTTGCCTCGTGCGCGGGCCGGGCATCTTAAAACACACCCGGGCCCGCCGCACAGACGACGCTTATTCCCGACGCTTTCGGGGATAAGCAAAGTGCGCACCCGCGCAGGACGCGTATTAAGATTGGACGCATGAAAAACCAAACGGGAAATGAGTTCGCAGACCGCATGCGGATCGACAAATGGTTATGGGCCGCTCGTTTTTTTAAGACGCGCACCTTGGCGGCCCAGGCTGTAGAGGGCGGCAAGGTAAAACTAAACGACGCCCGGGTGAAATCGGCGAAGGAGCTGAAGGCGGGCGACATATTGTCCATTCATATCGGGGAAACCGAATGGACGGTGAGCGTGCGCGCGTTGGCGGGGCAGCGCCGAGGGGCTCCGGAAGCGCAGGCGCTGTACGAGGAAACGGAAGAAAGCCGTGTGCGGCGTGTAGAACGCGCTGCGTCGCGCAAGCAAATCCTCGATCCGGTTCGCGCGGAGGCCGGGCGCCCGACGAAAAAAGACCGTCGGATGATCCGACGATTTACCGAGGGCTAATCAGGCCGCGGCGACCTCGGCGGCGGCTTTGATGTGCGCAATCAGTATGTGCGTGCAAAAGACGCCCCTTTGTGCGCTGGGAGCGAATACTGTCTCTCAAACGCTTTTACTTGGTTATAACCTCGATTTTCTTACCGGTGACTCGCACTTTCTGGCCCGGTCGGAGTAGAGGGTCGTAGTCCAGCACGATCATTTCCTGCTGCCCCGTCTCGAAAAAGATGGTGACCTCCCAACTGGTTTTCGCCACATTGGCGTTGTCATCCTCGGGGTTGCCTCGCAGGATGCCCGTAATGGCGCGTTGCCAGTTTTGTTCGTTGATTGCGCGCACCCGGCTTGGCTGGACCAACCCCACGATGCCCACGCGAGGAGGCGGCGCCGGAGCTTCGGTCGCTTCGTCCTTGACTTTCGTTTCAGGCGGCGTTGAGCAGGCGCAAAACAGGCTCATCAACAGGAGGGATAGCAGTAGACGCATGGGGGCTCCAACTCAACAGGCGCGTATTTTACGCAGGTCGCAGACAAAGCCAGGCCGCATTGCGGCCCCGAAGCGTTAAAATACCGGCCTTCCGGTTCAAATCCCGCTAGGGAATGTCTGATTAAGTGCCGAGGATGATCGCGAGTGCGCGTAGCCGCACGAGCGAGGGCAAACTAAAATAAGGCCTTGAACGCTTTAAGCTGCCAACACGATTCATTAATCAACCTTAGTCAGAGCCTCCCTAGACATTCCGCGTCCGCCCAGGCGGGCGCTTCGCTCCCGTATTGGAAATCCATTGATCGTCACCAACGCCCTTACCATGCAATTCGGCGGCAAGCCGCTTTTCGAAAACGTGTCTGTCAAGTTCGGCGATGGCAATCGCTATGGCCTGATCGGTGCCAACGGCTCCGGCAAATCGACCTTTATGAAAATCCTGGGCAGCGACCTGGAGGCCAGCTCTGGTAGCGTGGCGGTAGACGCCAACGAGCGCATCGGCAAGCTGAAGCAGGATCAGTTCGCCTACGAAGACGTTCGAGTGATCGATGTCGTATTGATGGGGCATACGGAAATGTGGGCTGCCGCACAGGAGCGGGACGCGATTTACGCGAATCCGGACGCTACCGACGATGACTACATGCGCGCGGCTGACCTGGAGGCGAAATTTGCCGAGTACGGCGGTTATGACGCCGAAGCGCGCGCCGGCAGTTTGTTGCTCGGCGTCGGCATTCCGGCCGAGCAGCACAATGGCCCGATGAGCGCCGTTGCGCCCGGCTGGAAACTGCGTGTGCTATTGGCGCAAGTGCTCTTCGCCAATCCGGACATTATGCTGTTGGACGAACCGACCAACAACCTCGACATCAATACCATTCGCTGGCTGGAAGGAGTGCTCAACGAAAGACAGAGCACCATGATCATTATTTCGCACGACCGCCATTTTTTGAACAGCGTGTGCACGCACGTGGCGGATTTGGACTATCGCGAACTGCGTATTTACGCCGGCGATTACGATGGCTATATGGAAGCGTCTACCTTGGCACGCCAACGTCAGATGGCGGCAAATGCGCGCACCAAGGATCGCATCGCCGAGCTGGAAGATTTCGTACGGCGTTTCAGCGCCAACAAGTCGAAGGCGCGGCAAGCGACTTCGCGTCAGCGGCAGATTGAAAAACTCACGGTGGAAGACGTCAAACCTTCCAGTCGTCAATATCCCTTCATCCGCTTTGATTTCGACGAAAAAGAAAAGCTGCATCGTCATGCAGTGGAAGTAGAAGGGTTGCGCAAGGCTTACGA
>DATEEW010000093.1:0-2595 GCA_035280965.1 Burkholderiales bacterium | reverse complement strand
GCCTTAGGCTTCGGTGTCCGGGGCGGCGAATAAAGGCAATTGCGACGCGCCGACGAGGACAGCAGCCTCGACGGCGCGTTTCGCATCGATCAACGTAGTGGTTGCCCCGGCATGTGTGCCCGCTTGCCAGCGATATTTCTGCTCAGGAAAGACGCTTCCACTCAATTCGACAAGCCCCAGTTTTTTCTTGCCTTGCCAATAGCCGTGGGAGCGATATCCGCGCTCCCATACGGGACGGGCTTTGCGGGGCTTCTTTTTTTGCGTGGCCATGGTTACTCCGAATCGGGCGCGAGCATAGTGATCGGTGGGATCGAGCGGCGTCGTTGCGCGCGGGATATTACCCAAATGCGTACCTCAGTGCGTACCCGCGTGCGTACTCATATGCGTATCCAAGTGCGGAGCCGCTTCCCAGTAAACCGATTCAGGGGGAAGCCGAGAAGCGCAGTCGGGGCGGACATGCTACCCGCCCCCGACTACGTTGGTTAGGCAGCCGTGCCTTCCGCGATGGGCGTATGGCCCAGCGGTTGGATCACCGTCTTTTGCGCGGCCTTGTTGGCCTGCTCGGCATCGCGAGCAGAAACCGCAGCGCAAACCAGGGAGGAGAAATAAGGCAGCGATTGTGCGGCGAGGATGCCGGCCCAAAGAATCGCTTCACGGTTATGCGTACCCATGCTCCACAGCGTCAGGCCGGCCGCGATCGAAAGCGCTAAGGCCATCAGACCTTCCTCCCGGACCGGCGCGAAACTGCGAAGCCAGCCCGCTCCCGCAACGCCCTTGGCGGTACGGATGAACGTGCCTTGTTTCTGTATCAGGCCGGAAAAGACGCCGAGCGCGATCGCATGCGAAAGTCCCATGCTCGCCACGGAGGCGCCAATGACATCGAGCCAACTGCAATCCACCCGCTTTCGATACAAGACTGGACCGAAGAAGGCTTTGCATACGAAAAAGCCCAGGATCGGATAAAGGAAGAGATCGAGAGGCATGTCGAAGTATCGCGGCCAGCCGACCATGCCGCTCGTCCATGCGAGCGCGAGAAACGTGAAGACGAGATGCAGTGCATCGGCGAACCAGGAGAACCAGCCGGTGAGGAAGTGATAGCGCTGCCCCGCGTCGAGACGGCCCGAGCGCGTCATCCAACTCCAGCGGCGTTTGAGAATCTGCATCGCGCCGAATGCCCAGCGCGTGCGTTGCGATTTGAAGGCTTTGAAATCGGCGGGCGTGAGACCCCGACCCAGCACCGCGTCGACATAACGTGTTTCCAAACCCTCGTTCATCAGACGCAGTCCGAGTTCGGCGTCTTCGCAGATACACCATTCGGACCAACCGCCCGTGCCGGCCAATGCGTCTTTGCGTACCAGCGTCATGGTGCCGTGTTGAATGATGGCATTGCGCTCATTGCGATGATGCATGCCGATGCGGAAGAAGCCATCGAATTCCCAATTACACATGCGCTGGAAGGCGCTGTGCTCGAAATCGCGGTGTGCCTGCGGTGCTTGCACGACCGCTACTTTGGAATCGGCGAAATGCGGTGTCAGCGTCTTCAACCAGTGTTTTTCCACGACATAGTCGGCATCCACCACGCCCACGACTTCGGCGCGCGGGTCGGTTTGCGTGAGCCCGTAGTTCAGCGCCCCTGCCTTGAAGCCCGGCCAGTTTTCCAGATGGAAAAAGCGGAAGTGCGGTCCGGCCTGCTCGCACCATGCCTTCACCGGTTCCCACACCGCGGGGTCCTTGGTGTTGTTGTCCAGTACCAGCACTTCGAAGTTTTCGTAGTCGAGATTCGCCAGACTTTCCAGCGTGAGAATCACCATAGCCGGCGGCTCGTTGTAGCAGGCCAGATGCACCGAGACGAAGGGGCGCGGCGCTTCGGGATCGTGCACGGGAATGAATTCGCGCTTCCAGGCGCGCCGCCAGAATACCTCGGTGAATTCGAATGCGTTGGCGAGCAGCACGGCGATCATCGCGATGAGCGCAGGCAATAACAGGAAGAACATCGTCCAATCGAACCAGTCGAGATAGAACTCGAAAGGCACGCCGATCAGCCAGACAATCAAGGTGGCCGAAGCTTGAATCAATCCGCAGAAAAAGAGCCGGCCTGCCAAACGGAAGCGGCGGAAATATGCGGCGAAGAAATACATGAACGGCGCCGCAAGCAGTGCCGCGGCGAGCGCCTTCCCGGGCCAGATTTTGTCCGCGATGACCGGCCCTGCAAGCGGAAATTTTTCCGCGCGGTCGGCATGGAAGAGACCCCAATAAGCTCCGGCGCGACCTTCGTGATCCTGCTTCCAGGGCTGGTCGAAGGCTTCCATGAAGTAGTAGTCGAGCTCCAACACAGCCGCTTTTTCGAGGAACGCCCGAATGAAAGCCGCTTCGTTCTCGATGGATGCGTCGGCGCCGTCGCGCCGATCGCCCATGCTGGGCCAGCCTACTTCGCCGATCACAATGCGTTTGCGCGGAAAGGCGCGCTTCAATTCGTCGTAGCGGTCGGTCACGTAGTTGACCGCCTGATCGACCGGCAAGCCTTCCCAGTAAGGCAGTAAATGGACGGTGATGAAATCGACGTTGCGCGCCAACTCCGGATATTTCAACCAGATG
>DATEEW010000092.1:0-5617 GCA_035280965.1 Burkholderiales bacterium | reverse complement strand
GTCCCCAAAGCGACCAACAAATCCATATTGCCGGTTCCCGCCCGCAAGGCTTTCCATCCGGCACGGTAGAAGCGCGCGCCCAACCAAAATTGCAATGGGGTCGCGAGCGTCAATTGCAACCAGCCCGGCAACATCCAATTGCGGCCGATCAGCAGGCCGACCATCGGCAGCACCAAAGGCAGGGCTAGGGCAATGGCGATCAACACATGCTGCCCTTCGCGATTGCTTGTGGGGACGTCCGCGCGCGGGGCGCCCTCTGTTATCGGTGAGGCCTCGTAACCTGCCGCCTCCACCGCATGGATCAGCTGCGCTTCGCCCGTTTCCGCGCCCACGGCCCGAATGTAGGCCTTTTCCGTTGCCAGATTGACTACCGCTTCCTTGATGCCCGGCAGTCGGGTCAGTGCCTTTTCCACCCGCGAAACGCAGGAAGCGCAGGTCATGCCTCCGATTCGTAATTGATATTGCATATCCATGGCCGAAGGGTAAACCTTCCAACGATGGGATAGTCAAGTCCCACGCCGTCCCTGACAAGGCGCGCCCTTTGCACCGGGGGCCATATGCCTTCTTCCTATATCTCGCCTTCTTCATCGCCGGCCCGCTTCCGGATCGACACCGACCACAAGCCCGCACGGCTGTTTCTATGCGGCCGCCTGGACGCGAACAATGCGGCGGCCTTGTGGCGGCCCGCGCTGTCCGCGGCGAAAAAGGTATCGGGAGCATTGATCGTCGATTGCGCCGAAGTGGAGTATTGCGATACAGCAGGCCTCGCACTTCTGGTCGCGCTATTGGGGCAGCCGCATGCGAAGGACGCAACCCGTATCGAAAACCTCGCCCCCGCATACGAAAATCTGCTGCAACAGTTCGACCCTGCGGCCTTGTCCGCATCGCGACCGATCGACGAACGACGTCATAATCTCGTCGAAACAATCGGACATTTCGGCTCCACATTGGCGGGAGATGCGCGCGAACAAATCGCTTTTGTGGGCGAAACCAGTGCGGCGCTCGGTGCGGCATTGCGACATCCGCGTAGCTTGCGTTGGCGCGATGCGCTAGCCATTGCCGAAGAAGCCGGGCTCAATGCTTTGCCTATCGTTGCGTTGATCGCCTGCCTGATGGGCATCATCATCGCCTTCCAATCCGCGGTGGCGATGCGTCAGTTCGGCGCGGAAATTTTTGTGGCCAATCTCGTCGGCTTGTCGTTGTTGCGCGAACTGGGGCCGCTGATGACCGCTATTCTGCTCGCGGGCCGCTCGGCTTCCGCTTTTGCGGCGGAACTGGGCAGCATGAAGGTGAACGACGAAATCAACGCGCTGCAAACGATGGGGTTGGACCCCATACGTTTTCTGGTCGCACCTCGCATACTGGCGGCGCTTGCAATGACACCGATCCTCACCGTGTTCGCGGATGCGATCGGTTTGTTGGGGGGCGGGATGGTGATGCTGCTCTTTAATATCCCGCTAATCACTTACTTCAATCAGTTGCTCACCACCGTACAGCCGGCCGATTTTTTCGGTGGGCTGTCTAAATCCTTCGTCTTCGCCTTGTTGATTGCAGGCATCGGGTGTTTGCGCGGTTTGCAGACCGGCCAAGGCTCCGCCGCAGTGGGCATTTCAACGACGCGCGCAGTGGTGAGTTCGTTGGTCATGATCGTCGTTGCAGACGGTATTTTCGCTGTCCTGTTTTATCACGTGGGTATTTGAATGAGTGCGCGTGTCGATCCAATCCGCGATCCCGTCAGCGACCCCGCCCACGATCCCATAGTGGTCGAACACTTACGCAGCGGCTTCGGCACACAGATCATTCACGACGACATATCTTTCAACGTCAAGGCCAGAGAGATCTTTGTCATTCTCGGCGGCTCCGGTTCGGGAAAAAGCGTTCTCATGCGTCATTTGATCGGTTTGCAGGAACCTCAGGCCGGCCGCGTGCTGATAGAAGGCGCAGACATACATCAGGCACAAGGCAAAGACCGTACAGTGATCCTGCGGAAAATGGGCGTGATGTTTCAACTGGGGGCCTTGTTCGGCTCGATGAGCCTTATGGAAAACGTCACATTGCCATTGGAAACACACACGCGCTTACCGCCGGAAGCCATACGACTGATTGCTCGCATGAAGCTTGCAATGGTGGGTTTAAGCGGTTTCGAAGATTACAAACCCGCGCAGATCTCCGGGGGCATGATAAAACGGGCGGCGATTGCGCGTGCGATAGCCCTGGACCCACAAATCGTTCTGCTGGACGAACCTTCGGCGGGCCTCGACCCGATCACTTCCGCCGGCCTCGATCGACTGATTTTGAATTTGAGGGATAGCTTAGGCATGACTTTCATCGTGGTGACACATGAACTGGAAAGCATTCTTTCCATCGCGGATCGCGCCATCATGCTCGACAAGGAAAGCAAGGGCATTGTCGCAACCGGTACACCAGAAGAGTTGCGAACGCATAGCGGCAATCACCGCGTGCGGCAATTCTTCAACCGCGAAGCCGACGAAGAAGGAATGAATTCCAAATGAAGCCGAAGGCCCATTATTTCCGGGTCGGTTCTTTCATTTTGATTGGCATCGTCCTATTGATCGCTTTAGCCATCGCTTTGGGGGGCGGCGGTTTGTTCAAGCGCACGGTGACTATCGAAACCTATTTCAACGGCACGGTACAAGGCCTGGACGTGGGTTCAAAGGTGAAATATCGCGGCGTGCTCATCGGTGAAGTGACCAAACTGGGATTCACCTCCAATCGTTATGAAAGTCATCTGCCGCCGACGCAGCGCAAACCTTATGTGTACGTGGAAGCCAAACTTGATTTGGAACAGGCCGGCTTCAATACAAAACTCGATGCGGGACTCTTGCAGCGACTAATCGATAAAGGCTTGCGCATTCGGATGTCCGCGCAAGGTATCACCGGCACTTATTTCCTCGAAATAGACTACCTCGATCCCGCTCGAGCGTCACCTCCGCTTCCTATCTCGTGGCAGCCGGTCAATCTCTATTTGCCCTCCGGCGCCAGCACAGTCACACAGATTTTGGAACGCGCCGATCGCTTCCTCGCACATTTCGAGCAAATGAATTTGCCGAAGGTGGCGACCGATCTTGATGCGCTTTTGCTCACGTTGAATGCCAAACTGGTCGCCGTCGACGCAAAAGCCATTGGCAACGACACGCGTGCGATGGTGGCTGACCTGCGAGAAACCGCATCACGCATCAACAAAGTTCTCGCGGGCCCGGAAGCGGAAGCCGCGGTTCGCGACGCAGCCGCAGCGACGTCGCGCTTGCGTAAGTTGCTTGACAGCCCAGGCCTCGACACGGCGCCCCAAGATGCCGCGGTCGCAATGAGCAAGTTACGCGCGCTACTTGAAGGCGACGAATTGCAGAACTCGCTGAAGCATCTGGAATCCACTTTGCAAAGCGTGGACAAGGCGGTTGCCGGGAAAGATCCGGACATTACAACCATTATCGATAATTTGCGCCGCACCAGCGAAAATCTCCGCGATTTGAGCGAGAGTTTGAAGCGTTATCCCGGCGCGTTGTTTGCAGATCCGCCGCAACGCCTGGAGACGCTACCACAACGATGATGCGAACCTTTTTCCTGTTGCTTGCGCTGATGCTGACGGCCTGCGATTTGAAGCGACCTGCGGTCGCGGTACACACTTATTTGCCGCCACCGTCCGCCTCTAAAGCGCCCCAACCGCTCGATACGCGCATCGAGCGATTCAACGTTGCTCCGGCCTTCGAAGGGAAACCGCTGGTGTGGCGCATGAGCGAGACGCGTTACGAAAGCGACTTCTACAACGAGTTTCTCTCACCACCGCGAGCGCTATTGCTGAATCGAACCCAGGAGTGGTTTCACCTCGGCGATCATCCAAATCCGGCCGCGCGAGCATTGTATGTGGACGTGCTGAGTTTCTATGGCGACCGACGCAACAGCGAGGCGGTAGTGCGTGCGCGGTTTAGCCTCGAAGGCTCGAATCGGTTCGAGCAGGAATACGAGGAGCGGGAAATCTTCTCACCCGTCGATGCGGAGGGATTGGTCAAAGCACTCGGGATTGCGTACGACCGCGTACTGGCTCGCGCATACGCGGATCTAACTGTGCAGTTTACTGGCCCTTCAAAATCGCCTGCACATGCGTCGAAGGAATCGCGTAAGTGATTCCGGAAGGTTGCGTGATAGCCGCTTCCTTGGTTCCTTTGACAAAAACCATATTGATGACGCCTACGACCTCGCCTGTTTCGGGATCGTAAAGCGGGCTGCCGCTATTGCCCGGATAAGCAGTGCCGTCGAGTTGAATCACATTGAAAACCCCGGTCGTCAAACGCCGTATGGTTTTTGGGTCCAGATGAGTGGAAGTAACAGCCGGAATCGCAATGGGCGTCAGTGCGGACACCATGGCGCGATGCGTCGCCGGATATAAGCCCAGCACCGCGCCGATGGGATAGCCGGTGAAATAGACGTGCTGCCCTTCGCGTAAATTGTCGGAAGACCTGATGGCCAGGGCGGGGAGCGGCGGCCCTTTGATGCGCAACAACGCAAGATCGTGTTGGCGGTCGGTGCTCACAATTTCCACTTCCATGCCCTGCTTACCGGAATTGGGCAAGGAGATGACGAAGCGCTCCATTTGCTGGATATCGATCGACTGCGCCAACGAATGCGCGTTCGTAATGATGAGCGTCCCGTCGCCGACCACGAAGCCAGTGGAGCGAAAACTAAACTGCGGCGAGCGCGACGGAAGATAAGTTCCCACCGCGACGATCGAAGCTTTGACGCGCTGAATGATGTCCTCGGGGGCGGCGTAGGCCGCTGTTGCGATGCTTAGCCACACAAACAGAAGAATGCGTCCGATCATTTTCGAGATTTCTCCAGCGTCTCAGAAATTGCCGACAAGCGCGTTTGTAAAACCGGCGAGGGTTCGGTAATGCTTCGATCGAAAGGGTGTTCCGAGCCGGCGTAAAAGCGTCGCACTTTTTTGACGTAGTCGCGCGTTTCACGATAAGGCGGCACACCGTGATAACGGTCAACCGCACGCTCACCCGCATTGTAGGCGGCCACGGCGAGATCGACCCGACCGCGATAATAAGACAACAACCAGCGCAAATAGGCGAGTCCGCCCTTGATGTTCTGCGCGGGATCGTAGGCATCTTTGACCTTGAACCGCGCCGCCGTTTCCGGAATGAGTTGCATCAAGCCCTGCGCATTCTTGGGCGAACGGGCGCGCGCTTCGAAATTCGATTCCACCGCGACCACAGCCAAGGCGAGATGTGGGTGCACGTCGTATTCGAGCGCGAGCTTGCGCACCAATTCAACAACTTGTTTTTTGCGCGCGTCGAGGCGATCAAGCTGTTTAAAGTCGAAGCGCTCGTCTGCCGTGAACTGCGAACGATCGATCATGCACGCGGGCAGCATGCCGACGGCGTAGCCCGTGAAGTTTTGCGCCCGCTGGGCCTGTGCATGACCCTGAGCAGCGGCGACGGCAAAGAGTACCGCGGCACGTTCGTCATCGCGTTCCACCCCGCGGCCATTTGCGTACATCCAGCCCAGCGCATACTGCGCTTCGGCATCTCCCAGCTTCGCCGCTTCGCAATACAAAGCCGCAGCTTTAATCTGATCTTTCGTCACACCCTCGCCA